>JAAZOE010000260.1 GCA_012797915.1 Candidatus Zixiibacteriota bacterium
TCGGCGTAGTCATAACTCCACGCGTAGGAACGCTGCTTGATTTCCAATCCCAGAGGAATATGCGGCCGGTTGTCATACCCGTCGGTGGCCGTCACCGACGGATCGGTAATGGTATCGGTATATTGGCAGATGAAATCCTGTTCGGAGACGGCATCGGGATAATAATCCAAAGAGGTCTTCATGTTGCTCTTCCGGATGATTGCCCCGGTCTCGCCCGATTCCGGCCAGAACTCCGAAACATAGTAGTTGCCGTCAAACCCGACCGAAACCAACGTATCGCGGCCGACCACCGCCCCGGCCCAGAGAGCGCCAATATACAGGTAGGTTATATTCGAATTGGCCGGATATTCGCATGAGGGGGCAGGCAGGTTGGTTTCCGGATCAAGCTCCGAACCGGCGAAACCGATACCGAACGTGGCGCCGTTGGTAATCGCCAGCCACAATTTGTTGATTTTATGAACCGCAATCTGCCAATTCGGCGGAGCGACTGTTGTTTTTGGGACCATCCCCGTAGGATACCGATCATTCGGAACCAGGGGAGCCGCCGAAGACATACTGCCGGCGATCAGTAGAATAAGAGGGAGAAGATACCAATATAGTCGCGCCTGTCGCATACGTATTTCCAGTTGCTGAAAATGAACTGTCCTCGGTCCGTATCGACCACGGCGTGACTCGATCGAACCCATCCCAACGTAATTGTCAATATACTCTTTCTCCTTCGTTCCTCCAACCGCTTTTGTCACCCGCTTGTCCCCGCTCTCTTCCCGGTTAACATCCGGCCTTCGGCCCCCGATCCGAAACCATCGTGATGAGCAACCGGGCGGCGGAGTCAAAACCGTCGATGGCCGTCCGCCCAAAGCCGTTGGCCGCCATTGCCGCCAGCCTGCCCGATCGGCGAAAATCGGCAATCAAATCGCCCATGCTTTCTGCGGCCCGGTCATCGCCCAACTCGACCGCCACTTGCCGGCTGGTCGCGATGGCGGCGTTCAATGGGGCGTACGATCCGATATGCGGACAAAGAATGAGGAGCGGCAAACCCAAACCGACCGCCCAGTTCGTTCTTTCATGCGCGGGAGCGATAAATAAATCAAGTTCCGGAAACAAGGCCGCCGTTCTTTGACTTTCCTCTTCCCGTGTCTGAGAAACGACAATTCGAATCTCAGCCGCCCCCCCGGTTCCTTTTTCCGGGGATAATCCCTGGCGCCGCAACCAGGTTATCATTCGTCCCGCCACCGATTCGGAGCGGCCGCAAAAAACAACTGCCTTTTGTCCGGCGTCGACAAATGATCGAACAGCCAATAACAACCGCCGGATATGCATAGGCGGGTATGCCCCGGAGGTGAAAAATGCCGCTGTGAGAGGACCGCCGCCACTCAGCCGTTCGATCCGGGCCTGCTGGCTCATTTCCGCCAGTCCGACCAATTCCGGCTCGATACATTGCCCTGTGACCACCAGAGTTTCCGCCGGCACACCGGCCTGCTCGAACCGGGCGGCCGTCTCCAGCCAGGGAACCAGGATTTTTCGGCATCCCCGGGCTATCGCCTCGGACGGGGCCGCCA
>JAAZOE010000261.1 GCA_012797915.1 Candidatus Zixiibacteriota bacterium
CTGCCTGGGCCGCTTCCTCCTCCGCCCGCCGCTTTTCTTCCAGTTCCCGCATGTACTCCCGGGCTCCTTCAATCAGGCGCTCGGCGGTTTTCTCGCCGATGCCCTCGATTTCGATCAGCGTTTCCAGTTTGGCATCGGCCAGATCCTGGACCGTGTGGATGTCGGCGTCCACCAGGCGCTCTTCCAGAACGTCGCCGACCCCGCTCAACATGCCGATCGGCACCATCAGCTCGGCTTCGCGGCGTTTCATTTCGTTATAGTCGGTCTCCGACATGATGTTGATCTTCCACCCGGTCAGCCGCGAGGCCAGGCGCGCGTTTTGGCCGTTTTTGCCGATGGCCAGCGACAGCTTGTCGTCTTCCACCGCCACGGTCATTCCCTTTTCCTCGGTGAAGACATCCATCGTGACCACCTTGGCCGGCGCCAGCGCCCGGGTCACGAAAACCTCCGGATTGGAGGTATAGGCGACGATGTCGATCCGCTCGTTATTCAGCTCGCGGACGATCGACTGCACCCGCACCCCCTTGATGCCGACGCAGGCCCCGACCGGATCGATCCGCTCATCGCCGGAATACACCGCCAGTTTGGTCCGTTCGCCGGGTTCGCGGGCGATGGCCCGGATCTCGATAATCTTTTCGAAAATCTCGGGGACTTCCAGCTCGAACAAGCGGACGATAAATTCGGTGCTGACCCGCGACAGGATGATCTGCGGTCCCTTCATCGATTTCTGCACGTCGAGGATGATTGCCCGGATCCGGTCACCCTGGCGATACTTCTCCCGGCTGATCTGTTCCCGAACCGGCAGGATCGCCTCGGCCCGGCCCAGGTTGACGATGACGTTCCCCTTGTCCACCTGCTGGACCGAACCGGAAATCAGCTGGCCCACGCGGGAGATATACTCGTCGTAGATCCGATCCCGTTCGGCTTCCCGGATCCGCTGAATGAGAATCTGTTTGGCCGATGCGATGGCGTTCCGGCCGAACTCTTCCACGGGGTCGATGTAGTAATCCAGCTGATCATCGAGCTGGGCTTTCGGGTCGAGCTCGCGGGCTTCCTCCAGCGAAATCTCCGTAATCGGGTCGGTGACTTTTTCGACCACCGTCCGCAGGGAAATCATGGTCAGCTCCCCTTCCTTGCGGTCGAACTTGAAGGACAGGTTGTCGATATACCCGTATTTTTTCCGCGCCGCCGCCAGCAGGCTGGCTTCCACCGTCTCGATGACCAGGTCCATGTCGATATTTTTCTCACGCGCAATCAGCGTCATCGCTTCCAGTGCATCAAAACCCATCGCAACACTCCCTTAGAATAGTACTTTCCCCTTCCGGATGTCGGCCAGGGCGAACGTCCTGGCGCCGTCGTCAGCGGAGAGCGTGATTTCATCGTTCTCCACTCCCGTCAGGGTTCCGGTCACGGTCGTTTCGCGACCGTCGATCAACGCCCGGATTTCCACCCGGTCGCCGATTTTTCGACGGAAATCCCGCGCCGAATACAGCGGCCGATCCAATCCCGGCGAGGATATTTCCAAAACATAGGCGCCGGCGATCATATCCGCCGCCTCCAGGGCGGCGCCCACCACGCCGGAAAGATGCGCGCAGTGATCGATGGTCACTCCGCCGTCAATATCCACGAAGACCTGCACCCGGTAGCTGCGTTTGAAACGAGCCAGTTTGATTTCGACCAGATCGAATCCTTCCGCGCCAACGATCGGTTCGATCATGCGGGTCAAATCCGTTTTCAAGTCCGTCAACATCATTACTCATCATTCAGCGGGGCATCTCTTCCGGCAAAGGAGTCGCCCTTCAGGCAACACCTCACCGCTGCCGCTTTTTCAGCCTTAGCAAAAAGTGGGGTTTCCCCCGCTTAAAGCTTGTTAATATAATAATTTACCGCCGAAAAGCAATTGTTAATTGCTAAATGGCCCGCCCAAGCATTTCCTTCACTTTTTCAACCACCCGGTCCAAGGGGGTCCCCTCGACCGTGGTCTCATTCCTTAATTTCAGTTCTACCTTACCGTCCGCCAACGACTTATCGCCGATTCCCACCCGCAGCGGGATGCCAACCAAATCGGCGTCGTTCAGCTTGACGCCGGCTCGTTCCGGCCGGTCGTCATAGAGAACGTCGTACCCGGCGGCCGTCAGACGGCTGTATATCCCTTCGGCGGCCTGTTGTTGTTCGGGGCGGTTCATATTCAGGGTGGTGATGATGACCTGGTACGGGGCTATGGCCTTGGGCCAGATGATTCCTTTTTCATCATGATATTTTTCGATCGCGGCTTGGGCTGTTCTCGTGATCCCGATGCCGTAGGAACCCATGATATAGTGGCGTTCCTTCCCTTCGGCATCGAGGAATTTCCCCCCCAGCGCCTCGGAGTATTTGGTACCCAGCATGAAGATGTTGCCGACCTCGATGCCGCGCGATTGGACCAGGAGCCCGTCGCAGCGAGGACACCCCTCTCCCGCCGGGGCGTTTTTAATATCGACGACCGCGGCCGCTTTGAAGTCGCGATCGATATTGACATTCAAGATGTGGGCATCGGCCTTGTTGGCCCCGACCACACAATTGACCATGGCGGCGACTTCGGGATCGACCGTGATCGGAATCGACAGACCGACCGGACCGGCGAACCCCACCGGGGCATTGGTTACCTTCTCGACGATTTCCGGTCCCGCCATTTCAAGCTGCAGGCAACGCAGGTGGTTGCGAAGTTTAACCTCATTGATTTGGCGGTCTCCCCGGATCATTGCCGCCACCGGCTGATCGTCGGCCAGGAAAAGCAGTGTTTTGGCAAAACGATTGGCCGGGAGATTGAGAAAGGCCGTAATCTGTTCGATCGTGGCCGCATTAGGGGTGGCGACCTCCTGCATGGCCTTGATCGTCGAATCTTTCGCCGGAGGATTAATTTCCCGAAAAACCGCCTTCTCGATATTGGCGGCGTACGAACAGCGATCGCAGGAGAGAATGATATTCTCGCCGCCGTCGGTGTCGACTGGGACCATGAATTCGTGGGCGGCCCTGCCTCCCATGGCGCCGGTATCGGATTCGACCTGTTTGGCCGGCAATCCGCATCGGGCGAAAATCTTATGATAGGCGTCGACCATCTTGCCGTAGGCGATCTTATGGCCCTCTTCGTCGATGTCGAAGGAATAGGCGTCTTTCATCAGAAATTCCCGCCCCCGCATGAGGCCGAACCGGGGCCGGATTTCATCCCGGAACTTGGTCTGTATCTGATACAGATTCAGCGGCAGCTGCTTGTAGCTTTTCAATTCGCCCGACAGAAGATCGGTGACCACATCTTCGTGCGTTCCGCCCAAGACCAGGTCATGGAGGTGGCGATCCTTGAGGCGCATCTGCTCCTTGCCCATGGTTTCCCAGCGGCCCGATTTCTGCCAGATTTCGGCCGGATGCAGGACCGGCATCAGGATTTCGATCGATCCCGAGGCATTCATTTCCTCTCGCACGATACGCGAGATATTATCGATAACCCTCTGCATGAGAGGCAGATACGTATAGACGCCTGCCGCCAGCCGACGCATATATCCGGCCCGCAGAAGGAATTGGTGAGAAATCAGTTCCGCCTCCACCGGGATTTCCCGCAGGGTCGGAATGTATGTCTTGCTCCAACGCATGTAGACCGCCTTTACCTCGTTGACCGTTCAGGCAAAGTAACTAACTTAGGCGTTTCCCCTTCGTTGTCAATTTTAAATTGAACGTTTTCATCAAATGGGGGTTCAAAGTTGTTGACAAGAAAGGCGCTCGTATCGTACCATAACCACCCGGACCGGTCGATTGTTCCGGTTCGTCGCGGGTTTAATTCGTGCCCCCGTTGCGTAATGGATAGCGCAACAGCCTCCGGAGCTGTTGGTCCAGGTTCAATTCCTGGCGGGGGTACCATTTCCGGGTGAAACCAGTTTCGCTTTCCGCCATCCCCAACATGTCCGACCAGGGCGCCGCGCAGCTTCTGCGCGTTTTTCGTATGCATTTCCGAAACCTGCGGCGCGGAGGAAACGTAGTATCGGGTATACCGCCGCCACCGCGCCCGGACGTATAGAGGGAATCATATGTGTAATAGAAAATATTAAGATGATGAAAATTTATTGATTGTTTCCGCGCTATCGTTCGTCTATATTATGATTGAGAATCATCTTCCGTAGCCTCGCCGACAGACGCCACCCCGCCTTTCTTCGCTGTGCGAAATCCGCAACCTATCTCTCTAACCGGAGGAGTAGTATGTCCAAGAGAGCGTTGGTAGTGTCCCTCCTCGGTACCCTCATTGCGTGCAGTCTCGCGGCGCCGATGGTCCTGGCCGCCTCACAGCAACCCCAGGCGGCGGCTCAGCGGGCTACTTTCCCGGCCCGATTGGCCCCCGTGTACGGCTTCGGCGGACTCGAACAGCCCCTCCTTTCCCCTCCCAAAAGCGGTTCCGGCATCGCCGCAGGGAGTGTTTCGTCGCAGGCCGTGGGCATCCAGGTCGGGGCCACCGCCTATGATTACCAGCACAATTGCTCCATGGGCCATCAGGCCGAACATCGCGGGACGGATTTCCTGCATTTCGGCTGGATGAACCAGCAGGACTTCATCGACGGCGGGGATCGGTCGGTGGCGACCCAATCGTACGACCTGGTCAACTGCGAAACGGTGTTCATGAATCCGAAACTGGTGACCGCCGATTACGGCGGCTACATGTGCATGGATGCGGCGCAGAACGGTTGCGCCGTCCCCAGCGCACACGAGGGGGCCGATTCGGATTCACAGCGTCCCCGGGCGTATTTCGACTTCTGCGTCGGCGCCCCGCTGGGAACGTTCCAGTCGGACTATCCCACCGATATCTACGGCTGGTATACAAATCACGGCACCGGACCCGGCAATCAGAACCTCTGGCCGATCATCGAATGGCAAATCGGAACGCAGACCATTCTGCATATGATCACCTGTGAAGGCAGTCCGGGCCTGGGCGATCCCCAGACGATTTCCTACTATCGCCGGGTGGGCGACTACGGCGCCGGTTCCGGGACCTGGTCGGCCCAAAAGCTGGTGGATACGGTGATGATGATCAATCCGGTGCTGGCGGCCTCGCAGACGACCGACAAGGTGGCCATCGTCTGGAACGCCCCGGTCGATTATCATCGCGATCAGGGGATCGCCGTCGAATTCAACAACCAATACGAAAACGACATCTGGTATGCGGTGTCGACCGACCAGGGGGCCAGCTTCATGGCCGTCAGCGGTTCTCTCGGCCACGCCGTCGATCTCGGCGCGATTCCCGGCGCCAATATCACGACCTACGATCCGCTGAGTCCCTACAAGGCCTATTGCGATATCGCGGCCATGATTACCGGCGATGACAATTTGCATATCGTCTGGGGATGTCGCCGGTGGACGGATACGACGTCGTTGTATCGCCGCCAGGGGGCGATTTTCCACTGGTCGGAGGATGTACCCAACATCCGGCCGGTGGTCAAGGCGGAATGGGATACCGGCGGGACCTGCGTGGGCCATGCCTGGGGCATGGACGCGGCCAAGATGTCGATCGCCGAATGCGACAGCCGGCTGTACGTGCTTTATACCCAGTTTGGCAACGCGGAGGCGCCGTGCTACGATTACAGCGCCAACAAGAAGGTCATGAACGGCGAGCTGTACCTGACCGTCTCCGGGGACCATGGCTTGAACTGGGATCGTCCGCAAAACCTGACCAATTCCCCCACGCCGTTGTGCGCCGACGGCGACTGCGAAAGCGACTATTGGGCCTCCATGGCCCGGTATGGCCGCACGGAAACGAATGGTTGCGAGGGAATCGCCGTCGGGACGAAAATCCTCGATATCCTCTACATCAACGATAAGTCGGCCGGCGGGTGCATCC
>JAAZOE010000262.1 GCA_012797915.1 Candidatus Zixiibacteriota bacterium
CGCCGTCGTTGTCGGTATACTGCACCCAGGCATACGTGACCGTCCCGCTCATAGGCGCCGGAATCATCGGCAGGTCAACTGAGGTCACCGAGGGGTAATCAAACCACTGGTTCGCCGCGCCGGTGATGGCCAGCGCGACCGCCCCGCCGAACGGTATTCCTCCACCGGCCGAGTTGGACATATAGATCGCGCTGTTCCCTCCCGGCATAAACGGGGCCGCAGTGGTAAAGGCGGTGGCGCCCATGATAAAGCCGCCGTTTTGTTGAGAAGCAATGGTGGGGTTCCAGTAATGGGGGTATGGCGGGGCCGTAGTCGGCCCCATCGGCATCCAGGAACCGGGGGTTCCACCGGCCGGAGACCAGGACCAATAGACTTGGACCGGGGCGTACGCCGGTCCAGGATGATGGGCGTACAGACTGTAGATTTCGGCTGGAACCAATTCACTCCAGGCGGTGGCGGTGTTGTTTTGCTCTGTGCCCGGGGGGGCCCCGGGAAAGATCAGGGCGTTGGCGAAAACGATCGTCGCGGACACCAGACAGATGGCCAGGATGGCCAGCCAAAGCTTGCGGAATTTGTGTCCTGTCATGGCAACTCCTTTACAGTAATGGATTTACGCTTATCGTCCGATATTGCCTTGTTTGGATGCGAGAAAGATCGACAGTTTCACCGTCAAATCAATCGCGAGAAACCGTTGATGTCGCTGGCTGGTCGGGCATCTACCCCATGCCCCAGCTGAGATATCCCCGTGTTGAAAATCGACCACGGGCAGATGATTAACCGGCATTTGCCGATTCTCGCGATGGCGGATTTCCCGTATTTCGGAAACTACAAAACCCCTGTAATCTTACAGTAATATATGCTCCTGTCGGATTTCATACAAGCGGTTTTGTGCGTTGGGCTTCGGCCGGGGGGCGCGGCCGGAAGTCGTCGTTGGAGTACCAGATAACTCCGCCCTGCCTCGGACCCGACCGGCAATTAGGGATCGACGGGGGGTGGAAAATTCAGTATATTGGAACACGTTACAATTCACCCTCTTGGACAAAGGGACGCCGCTTGACACAGGAGACGACAACGCAGGCTCGGCGGGGGATGTGGGAGACCATCAAAACCTTCCCGCGCTCCTTCTGGATGGTCAACATCATGGAAATGTTCGAACGCCTTGGGTATTACGGCGTTCGGACGGTCATACCTATTTACATCGCCCAAGCGGATGAAATCGGCGGATTGCATTTCTCTCAGACCGACAAAGGGGTTATCTTCATGGTCTGGGCCTTGATCCAGTCGCTGGTACCGGTTTTTTCGGGTGGCTTCGCCGACCGATACGGTTACAAACGGACCATCGCGACCTCTATCACCATCAACATCATCGGGTATATCCTGATGGCCACGCAGCGGAGCTTCTATCCGTTCCTCTTCGGGTGCAGCGTGCTGGCCTTCGGGACGGCCATTTTCAAACCCGGGCTGCAAGGGACGATGGTGCGGTCGCTGTCCAAGGACAACTCCTCCGTCGGGTGGGGCATCTTTTATATGCTGGTCAATATCGGCGGATTTCTCGGCCCGCCGCTGGCCCACTTCCTGCACGGCTGGTCGTGGCCGACGGTCTTTTTCGGTTGCGCCGCGATTTATTCGCTGAATTATCTGATGTTGTTCACCTACAAGGGGGTGGACTCCGGGGCGGAGAAACGGGGCGGCCCGATCGAAATCGCCAAACTCACCCTGCAGAACATCATCAAGCCGCGGCTGTTCATCTTCATCCTGGTCATGTCCGGTTTCTGGCTCATGTTCATGCAGTTGTTCGACATGCTGCCGAATTTCATCGTCGACTGGGTGGACACCTCCGGGATCGTGGCGGCGCTGCATCTGCCGGCGATGATGACGCGGGAAACCGCGCGGGGGACGATGATCGCCCAGGAGTGGATGATCAACATCGACGCCGGCCTGATCGTCTTCTGCGTCGTGTTCATCTCCTGGCTGAATTCCCGCATGCGGCGGCTGTATTCGATCCTGCTGGGCATCTGCGTCGCCTCCCTGGGGCTGTTTCTGGCCGGATTCACGATGAGCGGCGGATTGTGCATTCTGGGGATCGCCACGTTCGCGGTCGGCGAAATGCTGGCTTCGCCGAAGATGAAGGAATACCTCGGCGTCATCGCCCCGGTGGGCAAAAAAGCCCTGTACATGGGGTACGCCAACATGCCGTTGGCTATCGGCTGGGCCTACGGGTCGTTCATGGGCGGCAAGGTCTACGATGTCATGGGGGACAAGGCCAACCTGGCCCTCAAATACTTGGCCGAAAACGCCGGGATCACCGAGGGGGTCGCCCGGACGGAGGCGTTCGCCAAACTGCAATCGGTGCTCAATCTGAACGCCACCGATGCCACCAAGCTGTTATGGAACACCTATCATCCCTTTGAGTTGTGGTATATTTTCGTCGGCATCGGCATGGCCTCGGCGGTGGCCATCACCTTTTATGCCATGTGGGCGAAAAAGCTCGAAACCGCCGAAGAGCGATAGAATATCGGGCCGCGCGGGCGTAACCACCCGTGCGGCGGCTTTCCCGCACCAATGAGTCTTTGGAGGAACACCGGACTGGCATAATTGCCTGCAAATGGCATTCGTAGATTTCGGCCTCTTCGGCCGGCATTATTGAGGAGTCTGTTATGGAACGAGCCGTATCGCCCGATGTCAGAAAGCTTGGACTCTGGTCTGCCTGGCTGACCACGCTGTTCAGCCTGGCCTATATCATCGCTCAGTTCGCCGAGTGGTTCGGCTGGCTGGGGTCGGGAGGCGGCCCGGAAAGCGCCAGCACCGCCTCCGGTCTGATCATCCTGCTGACGCCGTCCTTGTTGTTGGGCAGCGCGTTCGTCGTTCTCATGGTCAGCATTCATTATTATGCTCCGGTCGAGAAGAAAATCTGGAGTCATCTCGGCTTGATTTTCGCCGCCATCTATGCGACCCTGACCGGCATCGTTTATTATGTCCAGCTGACCCTGGTCGTGCCGCATCTCCTGCACGGCGAGGTCGACAGCATCCGGCTTCTGCTCTTTAAACCATTCGATTCCCTCTTGTATTCGATCGATGTGTTCGGGTACAGTTTCATGAGCCTGGCCACGCTGTTCGCGGCATTCGTTTTCACCGGCAGAGAACTGGAACGGATGGTCCGCTGGTTTCTGACCGCCAACGGGTGTTTGATTCCGTTTCTGGCGTTCCAGATATACTGGCATTCGTTGATCTGGGGCGGTGCGTTGTGGGCGGTGACGTTTCCCGGGTCGACCATTTCGCTGATCCTGCTGTTTAAAAGGAAACCATAGGGAAACGGATTAGACAGCTGCCCTGCTGATAATCGCCTAGCTTGGTGTTGACGGCCCGCCGAACAGACGTATTACCCCATCAAGGATTTACCGTGTATTTCCCTATGACCACGGTACCGCCATCCGCCTTAATCCTGAGGCAGGAATCAGTCGGAATAGTTTCCGGGTAGTAACCCGGTTTTATGAGTATCGTCCAGCCGGGATGGGCCGAGGCGCGCGCGATGGCGGCACCCACGGTCCGAAACGGGAACCGAAACGTTCCCTGCCGCCCCACGGCAAATCCGCGTCCCGGATCGGTCGGATCATCACGTTCAAGAGCGCTGCATAATTTTCCGTAACGATTTTCCACCCAGGTGGATTCGGCCGCCGTTGCGGAAACGCATATCGGATTAGGCGGGGCGGCGAAATGAAATGTCCAATCGGCTTGATATAGATCGAGAAAGATAATCTGTTTCCCATTCTCCAGCAGGCGATGCACCCCGATCGAATCGGTATAACAGGGTATAACGGCTTCCGGTAGCGGGCAACCATCATAGACCATATGAGATCCATAACCGAATATCGTGTAGGGGACAATCTTTCCGGCCATTTCATCCACCGTAGGCTAGAGTCCCCCATTGGCCGTCAACGCGCTATCTCTCGCCCGGGGGCCGAAAAGAGCGGGTTCTCCAAAGACCCGGGCCAAGACGGCTTCGAGCGAATCCCCCGCAAGAACGGGATCATCGTAAGCATTGATACCCCAGCCCTTGTATTCGAACTTGATGACTATGGGCCGATATACAAAAGATCGGGAATTCCTGATGGCGGTAAGATAAGTCTCTAAACGGTCATTCCAATCTCCGGCGGCAAACGAGTGACAACTATCGCCCCCATTGTGTCCAACCCATGGTACGACCTGTCCGTCTTCGAGTCGGATGAAGGAGAAGTCCAGTTCAATGGCCCACACGCCCCAATCGTCGATTTGTTCCGGCGGCGGGTCATGCATCACCGGACATTCGTTTCCCTTTCCAAACAACGGGTTGCAGTCGGAAGACGGATACGAATTATGGGTTCCCTTGAGTACGAGTTGATTGAACCGCAAAGGCTCCCGGGCGGAGGTATTGCCGGACACTAAAAGCGCCATTATGGTCAGTACGAACATTGGCATGAGCCCGCCTGACGGCATCGTCGGTCCCCCTCTTCCCATTCGTTCCTATTCGTCGGAACGGATCGGGAATCGATTCGGTCCGGTCTCGTCGCAGCGACGCTGGTCGTTGACCGCAGAGACCGACCCAAGCGTCGTGAACAGCCGCATGACTATAATGTATGGCTTGGCCAAAAGGGTGTCCAGTGGAATTCCGCAATTTAGGGGTTTGTGACGGCAGCTCGGAAAAGAGGGCGATGCCGGCATATTCCCGCTGGACATATGCGGCGGTCGGCGGTATTATAACCGGAAATCAATCGCGGCGTGGAGACGGCTGATGGACGACATCGGGAAGACGCTATACAAGTCGGTGCTCTTACTATCGGTGACGACCATCCTTCTATTGTCGGCGTGCGGAAAACCGAAGAATGACATTACAGGTGAGGATGAGACCCTCGATAATACCCGTCCCGCGGCGATCGTCGATCTAACGGTTACCGCCATGACCGTCGATGGCGCTTCCCTGCAATGGCGGGCAACCGGCGATGACGGCGACTCGGGGACCGCGGCCGCCTATGACCTGCGCTATTTGAACCATGAAATCACGGATATCAATTGGGATTCGGCGGCCCAGGCGCAGGGGTTGCCCGCACCCGGCCAAGCCGGATCGATGGATTCTTTCTCGGTGACCGGTTTGCTCGAGGATTCGACCTACTCCTTCGCGGTCAAGGCTGTCGATGAAGCCGGCAACTGGTCGAACCTTTCCAACGTGGTTCAGGCTGTTTGTTTCGATGACTATGCCGTAACCTTCGCCGATACGGCTTTCGAACGGGTCATCCGGTTTTATGTCAACAAGCCGACCGGCGATATCTTGCGATCGGATATGCTCCGGTTTGGGAGGCTTTCCGCCGGCGGTCAGCACATTTCCGACCTGACCGGAATCGAGCACTGCCGGAACCTCACGGCCCTTCTCCTCTGGAACAACCATGTAACCGACCTGACGCCGCTTTCCGGTTTGATCGGACTGCGGGTCCTCAATGTGGGGTACAACGGCTTGTCCGACATCGCTCCCCTGGCATCGCTGGTCCATCTGGACACGCTGCAACTGGCGTCGAATTCGATCGCAGATCTATCGGCCTTGGCCGGCTTGGACAGTCTGTCGGAACTGGTCCTTTCGACCAACCTCATATGGAATACGGCTCCCCTGGCCGGGAAGACGACAATCCGGCATCTGGCGCTGGATAATAATCAGGTCGTGTTCGTCAATCCGCTCTATAATATGACCGGCCTTGACCGGGTGCGGCTTTTCAACAATCTGATCGAGGATCTTCTGCCCCTGGCGTATAATCCCGGTTTGGGCACGGGGGACACCATCTGGCTGGCTGGCAATCCGCTGTCGGCGGTCACGACCGACAGTCTGGTAACCGTCCTGCGCGATCGCGGCGTGACCATTCTTCGGTGACGACGACGGCGAACGACCGGCTCCCGCGATCAATCCCGGTCAAAATGGGGGAGATGGTCCGGGATTGGAATTGAAATCTCCACGTACCCGCCAAATACCCCGTCTTTGACCAACGGCAGCTGGTGGATAATCTTCTTTTGGCCTTTTTTGCGGATGGTGTAATGATTGGGTCGGTGATCTTGGAACATCAACGCCAGTTTGGTCCGCGACGGTTCCGGATGGCAGGCCAGGACGTCGCTGCCGATCAGTTCGGCCCCGCCGTCGGAGGCGAAGGTAGCGATGGAAGCCGGATTCATTTCGGTTATAATACCATCGGCGTCCGTAACCGTGATGGCGATGGCGATGTGATTCGTCCAGTTGTCTATCGGCATGGCATATCTCCTGTCTGGTCCTGTCTGCGTATTAATATACGATATTGCGCCTCGGAGGGATAGTGCATTCACGGTGCAGATGTAGTACCCGGTACTCACCTTAGCGGAAACCCGCCGCCGGCAGTGGGTCGACGAGTTGCGCGAATCCGCGTAACGAAAGTAAATATCCTGCGGGAACGCCAGGGCGATGCTTGCCCTGTCCGTCTAGGGTGTCATTTCTTGGGCCCAGGCTGAGCGCAAGGCGAGGAAGCCATACGCCGCCAGATAGACAATAGCGGCCAAAATCAGCGCCGCCGAGAATCCCCAGGTAAAAGCGACCATCAGGACCAGGACCGATCCCAAAACGGAGGCGGCGCCGTTGACGGCGAATCCCCAGTCGATTAATTCTCCCACCCGGAGCGCGGCCTTGGGAAACGGTATTCCCATGAAAAAGCCGAGCGGGAAGATCAGGATGGCCGCGATGATAATCCGGAGAGGGAGACTGAATACTCCCACAACCGGGACGATATGTCGGAAGAGAAGAATATCGAGAAGAAGCCAGACGGCGATAACCAGAAAAGGAGTTCGATCTTTGAAGGACACGGCAAAACGACTGCCGAGACCCGAAGCCGCCAGCAGGGTCAGCAACACGGTGGCGACGCTGTACAAGGATGACCCTATCAGTAGCGCATATTTCTGAATCAATACGACCTCGACCGCCATGAAAGCCATGCCGATGCAGAGGAAATAGAGCCAGGGGGCGGCGCGCAGGCGCGGACCTTTTTTCAGGTAGGGAACCAGGTTGATCGGCAGGGCGATGATCACGACCACGATCAGGACGATCACGACCATCACCTTGGACATCGGAAAGCCGCTGAATTCGGCGTACTGGTTGACCTTGCCGCGCTTTTCGGCGGTGAAATTCTTCCAGAGTCCCAGCTGGGCCACGAACGGGCGGTTATCGGTAACCGGCGAAATGTCGATGGCCGCCGTGTCGGCGACGGCCTGCCAGCCGTTCTTGATGGTGCGGGCGATCAGGTGAGTGGCGACCGAATCATCGGCCGGGGGATGGATCAGGTGAATCTGGTCGTACTTTTCCGGCGTTAGCGGTCCCAGGGCATGGTAACGGATCTCGTCCGTCAGCGGCCGCTTGGACAAAAGCAGAACCTTGCGGCGCATCTGCGGCAGGTCATAGACGGCGAAATGGTCGGTGGGATTGGGCACGCCCAGCCGATTGAGAGCGTCGGTAACCTCGCTGACCAGACGCGGCATGTACATCTGATGTTCCATCATCATGTACCCGCCGTCGGATAACGCCTGCCAGTAATCGATAAATGCCTCGGTCGTGAACAGATAGTTTTCCGCCAGCGCGAACGACCCCGAGGCCAGGGCCGCCCAGGTGTTGGAACTGAGCGAATAGATGATGTCGAACTTGTTCCGGAAGCGGCGCACGTAGGCGCGGGCGTCCTCGGTCACCACCTTGACGCGGGGATCGCGGTAGATGTAACCGGAGAATTCGGCGACGCTGACCAGCGGGTTGACGGCGGCGGCCGAATCGGCC
>JAAZOE010000263.1 GCA_012797915.1 Candidatus Zixiibacteriota bacterium
CGGCGAAACCGAGTTCGGTCGGCACCAGCCGGCGTTCGACCAGGTCGACGTATTTGCGCTGTTTCAGCGTGTAGATGATCTGGGCGTAGGTCGAGGGACGGCCGATCCCCAGCGATTCGAGCTCTTTCACCAGCGAAGCCTCCGAGAATCGAGGCAGCGGCTTGGTGAAATGCTGGCTGGGATCGAATTTTTCGGCTTTGAGCTTCTCCCCTTTTTCCAGCGGCGGGATCTCCCCTTTGGCCTCGCCATTGCCGTTCCCGTTGCCGTTGGAGTCGCTTTCCTTGTACAGTTTCAGGTAGCCGTCGAAACGGAGGTTCTGCGAGGATGCCCGGAAGAGGTACTTGCCGGCGTTGATGTCGACGGAGACGGTGTCGTATTCGGCGGCTTCCATCTGGGAGGCGATGAAGCGGTCCCAGATCAGGCTGTACAGGGCATACTGGTCCTTGGTCAGCGACTTCTTGATTTTGTCGGGCGCGTATTCGAGATAGGTCGGACGGATCGCCTCGTGGGCGTCCTGGGCCGACTTCTTGGTCTTGAACATGCGCGGCGAGGAAGGCAGGTATTTCTTGCCGAAGACCTGCTGGATGTATTCACGCGCCTCGTGAATCGCCTCCGGCTCCACGCGGACCGAGTCGGTGCGCATGTAGGTGATCAACCCCACCGCGCCGGCTTCGACATTGAGATCGACCCCCTCGTAAAGGGCCTGCGCGATCCGCATGGTTTTCTGCGGAGCGAAATACAGCTTGGTGGCCGCCTCCTGCTGCAGGGTGGAGGTGATAAATGGCGGCGGCGGCGTGCGTTTCTTGGAACCGATCTTGATGTCGGCGACTTCAAATTTTTGTTTCCGCAGCTCCGCAACGGCGGCCTCGGCGGAGGCCTGATCTTTCAACTCCGGCTTGGCGCCCTCGATTTTGGCCAGCTTGGCGGCAAACGTCCGGCCGTCGCTTTTGGCCAAAAGAACATCGATCTCCCAGTATTCCTGGGGGACAAAATTGCGGACTTCCTCTTCCCGTTCACAGATGATCCGCAAGGCCACTGATTGGACCCGTCCGGCGGACAGCCCTCGGGCGACGGTTTGCCACAGGAAGGGAGAAACCTTGTAGCCGACAATCCGGTCGAGGACGCGGCGGGCCTGTTGGGCGTTGACCAAGTCGATGTCGATGGCCCGGGCATGCTCAAACGCCTCGGTCACCGCTTTCTTGGTAATGGCGTTGAACGCGATCCTGCTGACTTTGCCGCCGATTCGGGCCGTCTTGAAACTGTTGGCCACGTGCCAGGCGATTGCTTCCCCTTCCCGGTCGGGATCGGGGGCCAGGTAGACATGCTCGGCCTTTCGCGCCGCGGCGCGGAGGTCCTTGAGCACCTTGTCTTTCCCCTCAATCACCACGTATTCGGGGGCGAAGTCGTTTTCCAAATCGACCCCGATCCGGGATTTGGGCAGATCGATAACATGCCCGACGGTGGCCATGATGTCGAAGTTGCGCCCAAGAAACTTCTTGAGCGTCTTCGACTTGGCCGGCGATTCAACTATCAGCAGGTTTTTGGCCATTATTGTTCATTTCCCGCGTGGTAACGGACTTTCCCATCGATGCAGTCGCGGATTGCCACGAAGGTGACTTTGCGGCCGTCGATGTCGACTTTGTCCGCGTTTTCCTCAGAGAGCATTTCCAGTTTGGCCAGTCGGATGGCATTCAGTTGACGAGCCAGCTGGGCGGCGATGAGCACCGCCTCATACCGATTGGCCGTCAATTGCTCAAGAGAGTCCAGAGGTACGAATCCCATGTCTCCTCCTGTCGAGCCGTTGCTCAACGGTGTGTCTGCAATAACCGGCCGGCGATGGTTTTGTTCCGGCCGAAGAAGGTGACCCCGACCGTCCAGGATTTAATCATATGGTCGGCAGCGGCCACCGCTTCATTAATGTCTTTGTTGATAATCACGTAGTCGAAATGGGGGTATTGTTCCATTTCCTTGATGGCGTTGGTCAGGCGAAGTTTAAGCTGCGCTTTGGTTTCGGTTCCCCGCCGCTTGAGCCTTCTCTTCAGTTCGGCTTTCGACGGCGGCAGGATAAAAATCGACAGGGCGTCCGGGTATTTCTTCCGGAGCGTCGCCGCCCCCTGGACATCGATATCCAGCAGGATCACCCCCCCCTGTTTTATCGTCATATCCAGCGGCTTTTTGGGAGTGCCATAAAAGCGCTGATGAACCCGGGCGGTTTCGGCGAAAAAGCCTCTTTGGCGCAGCCGCAGGAAACGGTCGACGGGTACGAAGACATACTGCACGCCGTCGGTCTCCCCTTCCCGGATGGCCCGGGTGGTATAGGAAACGGAAAAGGTCCAGTCGCGATTACGGGCCAGGAGGTGGTTGCAGATGGTCGTCTTCCCGCCCCCCGAGGGGGAACAGATGATGACGATTTTACCTTTCGTCGACCGTCTCACGAGCCTCGTCCTATTCGATGTTTTGCGCCTGTTCGCGCAGTTTCTCGATCTCTTCCTTCAACTGGATGGCATAGGTCGAGGTCGCACTGGACAACGCTTTGGAGCCGATGGTATTGGCCTCGCGGCCCATTTCCTGCAGGATGAAATTCAACCGCTTGCCCGCTTCGCCGTCCCCTTTGAGCGTCTCGGCGAACATGTCGACGTGGGACCGAAGGCGGATACATTCCTCGGTTACATCCGAACGGTCGGCGAAGACCGTGACCTCCTCGGCGATCCGCTGGGCATCGATCCCGGCGCCATCGGTGAGATCGCTGATTCTTTTTTCCAACCGTTGTTTATATGTGAGGACATCCTGCGGAGCCTGGCGTTCGATGCCGACGACCAGCTTGGAAACCGCTTTCAGGCGCCGGGCGAGGTCTCTTTGCAAATTGCGTCCCTCGGTCGCCCGCATCTTTTCCAAATCGGCGACCGCCTGCAGGACGACCGTCTTGAGGTCGGGCCACAGCCGTTCCTCATCCATCCCCTCATTGGCGCTGGTCAGCATTTGAGAGAAGGCCAGAATATGCCCTAATTCGACTTCGCCGGGCAGATTGAGTTTCTTTTGAATCTGGGTGAGATGGGCATGGAAAGCGGTGACGGCTTTGACGTCGATGACCGATTGAGCGGCGGCATCGGGCGTTTCTTCGAGGATGACCGTCACGGTAACCTTGCCGCGCAACAGCTTCTGGCCGATCAGTTCCTTGACCTTCCCTTCGGCACCGGCCAGAATCCGCGGCATGCGGAAAACACATTCCAGGAACCGGCTGTTCACCGAAGCCAGTTCGACATGCAACTTGTACCCTTGGCGGCGCAAATCTGCGCGGCCGAAACCGGTCATCGATTTCATCGACCATCTCCCCGTTTAGGACGGCAAGGGGGGAATATACGGTCGGGACATCGTTTGTCAAACGGTTTTCTCGGCCGGGACCGGCGGCTCCTCGGTCTTCGGCCGCCGCCGAGCCCCTCACTTCCGGACCAGTTTCAACATCGGTCCGGCGGGGGTCTGGCGCAGCGAGGTGGTCATGAGGTTCGACATCTGGTGAGTGATTTCCTGGATGCGGCGGGCCGAGGTTTCGATCTTCTTCAACTTCTCCTGCAGATCGACATCGGTCAGACGCGGGTCCTCGAGGAGCAGTTCGATCGCCCCTTGGACGGTCATAAGCGGATTATTGATTTCGTGGTTGAGAGTCGAGGCCACCGCCGTCACCATCTCCAATTTTTCCGCCTCACGCGCCTTGGTTTCCAGACGGCGGTTTTTGAGAATCAGCTGCTGCGTGTGGAACGCCTGGCTGACGATGCGGGGGACGATGGCGGCGAAGTCATTGCTCTTGGCGATATAATCGATCGCCCCGGTCTTGATCGCCTCGGCGGCGATCTGCTCCGACCCGGCGCCGGTGATCAGCACGGCGGCCAGGTCCGGCTGCTCGGCATGGACCAGCGACAGCAGTTCGAGGCCGTTGATATCCGGCAGATGAAAGTCGATGGCGATCAGGTCATAGGGGTTTTCGCGGAGACCTTGCAGACAGGCCTTGCCGGAAGGGTAGGTGTGAACTGTGGTCTCGGGATACCGTTCGACTATGGCCCGCTCAAACAGGAGGGCGTGGAAACGGTTGTCTTCGACCAGCGCGATTTTAATTTTCTTTTTCATTTGCCGCCCCCCGGCTCGGCCGGAACCGCGAACACGAACAGCGACAGCGCCTCCGGCGTCGACTCACAGCGGATGAACCCGCCCCAGTCGGCGATGATATCCCGGACGATGGCCAACCCCATGCCGGTGCCCGGAATGCCGCCGACACTCGCCTCCGGGGTACGGAAAAACGGCTCGAAGATTTTGATCCGGTATTGCGACTCAACGCCGGGGCCGTTGTCGCCGACGGTGAACCGATGCCAGCCGTCATCGTACCGATAGGTGACGGCGATGCGCGGAATGACGGCTCCGGCCGAGTATTTGAAAGCGTTGTCCAGGAGGTTGTGGAAGACCAGCTGCAGTTTCGCCTTCGGCGCCGTGATGACCGGCAGGTCGGCCGGGAGATCGACGACATATTTCTTCTGCGGATAGGTGGCTTTGAGTATCGTGACGATATCATCGATCATCGTTTCCACATCGATCGATTCGGCCAGACCGGTTACGGCCGAGGTGGCGGCCAGTTGGCCGAGGCTGTCGATCATGCGGCGCATGATCTGCACATTTTCGGTCAGGCAGGACAAAGCGAAACGACCGGCGTCGTCAAGCCTGCCCCCGTGATCGGAAGACAGCCGCCGGGAAAACGCCTCCATCGTGATGAGCGGCGCGCGGAGATCGTGGGCCATGATGCCGATAAGCCGGCGGGCGGCGGCGGTGTGTGATTCGGCGGCGCCCCCGAGAATCGATTCGCCCAGGCAGAAGATCACCGACGATCCCGGCGAGATCATGTCCGTCGGAGCCGTCACCATGGTCATCAATGCGCCGGTCGCCTGCGACCGGCCGTGGCAGGCGGTGAACCGTCGTTCATCGATGGCTTTGATGATATCGCAGTCGGCATAGGCCACCGGTTCGCCGGTGAGGTACACCGGTTTGATCGTCTCCCAGAGGGCCTTCAAGTCTTGGGCGAAAACGCCTCCTTCGGGGGTCAGGGTGCGGACCAGGCAATCATTGGCATACAGGAACGCATGGGAACCGTCGACCAGGGCGATCCCGATCTGAAGGGCATCCCCTATTTGACCGAGAAACGACAGGTTTGCAGCCGGGGAAGGCGGCGTCGTTTTCCGGCGTCGCGGCCGGAGGGTTTTCTTCGCTGGAACGGCTTCGCGCGGCATCAGGATGAACTGGTAATTGGCCGGCGCCTCGCCGATGAAATTGAGGGTGACGATAGCCCGGTATTCCCGCCGTTTGTTCCCGGCGGCCCGCATCACCAGCGGCCAGGCCTGATATACCTGGTCATGCCGCCGAGGACGATGCAAGACGGCGTCCATCAAGTGACGGCTGTCGGCGGGAACGAAATCATAGATCGACCGGCCGAAGAGTTCCTCGCGGGAATATCCGGATAACTCCTCCGTTTCTTCGTCGATATAGATGAGGTTCCCTTTGAGATCGATCTTGAAGACGGCGCAGCGGACGGCGGCGGCGGTTTCTTTTTCGGTTATGGCGGACATGGCTAGAGTTTCAGTACTTTCACCTTTTTCTCTATACCATCGGCACAAATGCGGATTACATAAACCCCGGCGGCGACCTTCTCCCCGGCGGCGTTAACTCCCGGCCAGACAACGGGGTTTCCGGTTCCCCAGCGGTCGAAGACCAATTCTCCCGACAGGGCGAAAACTTCGATATGACGGACACTTCCGGTCTGGCCCCCGAAGTAGACGCTTATGGAATCGGTGAACGGGTTGGGGCCGACCGAGACCTCCTCGCCGGAACCGGTTCCGGTGAGGGTGAACTCCAGGGTGTCGGTGTACGTTCCGGCCTGGGCCGCGATGCGGCAGGAATGCCCGCCGACGGTAGTCAGTGAAAACGTCAGGACGGCGAGACCATTGCCCGCGTCGGAAAAATGCGACAGGACAGGGATAGTGATCGGAGTATAAACCACCGGCACGGTCGTTGGGGCCAGGGCGATAATTAGGATTGTCGTGTCGCGAAATACCGGTAACGCGATCGGCGGGACCGGCATGATTTTCAGAACGAATCCGGAGGCCAGAATCATATTCGGCAATCCATAACCATACTGATGATCCGGGAGGCTGAATCTGTCGGCCGACATCCGAAGCCGTTGGATGCTGAGGTCGGGATGGCCGCGGAGACCGGGATTGGCCTGAAGCATCAGCGCGGCCGAACCGGCGATCAGCGGCGTTGCCAGCGACGTGCCCGACCGGGCACTGTATCCCCCCTGATAATAAGCGCTCCAGACCGCCGAACCCATGGCGACGACGTCCGGTTTAACACGTCCATCGTAGGTGGGGCCCCATGAGGAGAAATCGGTAATGACGCCG
>JAAZOE010000264.1 GCA_012797915.1 Candidatus Zixiibacteriota bacterium
AATCCCTTGCGCGGTCGGGAACCCCTTCCCGACCGAACATTCACTCGAGCGGCCGGGAACCCCTTCCCGACCGAACATTCGATGGTATAAAAAAGGCGCCCGTTCAGGAGGGGCGCCGAGTGCTCCGTGGAGCAAACTCTGGGAGACGGTTGCCCGTCCCTTTACTAGGGATTGACAAACAACCGCCGCTCAAGTACATTACAAACATACAATATTCATTCTATCGTTTTTTTGTCAAGGAGAATTTTATGAAACACCGGCGGGCACCGGAGCACATTCTTGGCATTGACCTCGGCCCCAACTCTATCGGTTGGGCTCTGGTGAATGGGAACGGAAAAGCCGACAAGCCCTTGAAGGCCATTGGCGTACGCGTCTTTGATGCGGGCTTGGATAGTCTCGAAACGGACGGCAAAGGAAAATCCCGGAATCTTGAACGGCGCGAAGCCCGCTTGATCCGTCGCGGCTTGGAACGCCGTTCCCGCCGTATGCGCAACTTGGCCAGGTTATTACAGCGTTCCGGCCTTCTGCCGCCCGGCGATGTCGATACCCCCCAGGGGCGCGACCAATTACTACAGGATTTGGATCGTACGCTCGAATGCCCCTACAAACTCCGCGCCCGGGCGTTGGACGAACAACTGACCCCGTACGAACTCGGCCGCGCTCTATATCACTTGGGCCAGCGTCGCGGCTTCCTCAGCAACCGCAAATCGGCCCCCAAAAAGGATGAGGAAGAAGGCGCGGTCAAGGGGGGTATCTCGGATTTACGGGCTAAAATCAACGCCGCTCAAGCCCGAACCCTGGGGGAATATTTCGCCGGCCTTGATCCACACACAGATCGCATCCGGCAAAGGTACACCCACCGCGATATGTACAAAGAGGAATTCACCGCCATATGGAACGCCCAACGCCCGCATCATTCGGTATTGCTGACCGATGATTTGCGTAAGCAGATTGAACACCGCATCTTCCACCAACGTCCCCTGAAAAGCCAAAGCAAGTTCATCGGCAAATGCACCTTGGAACCAACCCGCCCCCGCGCCCCAATGGCCGATCTCGACGCGCAACGAATCCGATATCTCCAGCGCGTCAACGATCTCCGCGTAATTGATCAATCCACCGGCGAGATATCCCCACTGACCGATGAGCAACGCAACCTCCTTACCCAATATCTGGAAACCAAAGAGGAGGTATCCTTCGGTGGCATCCGCAAACTCCTGAAACTACGCAACGTCGAATTCAACCTCGAACGCGGCGGCGAAAAAAAAATTCCCGGCAATCGTACCGCCGCCCGCTTGGCAAAAATCTTCGGCCCCGACCGATGGAATGCCCTTTCTGACGACGAAAAAAACGCTATCTTCACCGACTGGAATCGAACGGTGAAAGATGAAACCGTAAAAAAACGCGGCCTGAAGTATTACCATCTTGACGAAGAATCCGCCGAACGTTTCGCCAATCTGCGTCTTGACGCGGGATATCATAGTTTTTCACGCATCGCCATCCGAGAACTGCTTCCCGCGCTGCAAAAGGGGATACCGCTCCAGACCGCCATTAAAGAGCACAAGAAATACAGTCGTCAATTCAATGTCTCTGCTGTCGCCATGGACACGCTCCCACCCATCGAGAACGATTCCGGCCTTCCGTCCTTACGCAACCCCATTGTCATGCGTTCTCTGACCGAACTCCGCCGCCTGGTCAACGCCATCATTGCCCGCTACGGCAAACCCGACCTCATCCGAATCGAGCTTGCCCGCGAACTCCGCCAAACCCCTAAACAGCGGAATGAGACCACGAAGAAGATGCGCGCCAACGAATCGGAGCGCATCCGCGCCGCCGGTGAATGCAGCGATAAGTACGACATTCCCAATCCAACCGAACGGGATATCCTTAAATTCCAACTCTGGGAGGAGTGCAACAAAACGTGCCCCTATACCGGCAAAACCATCTCCCACGAAGCTCTTTTCGGCCGCAATCCGGAATTCGACATCGAACACATTATCCCCTTCGACCGCTGTCTGGATAATTCCTATCTCAATAAAACCCTCTGCTGGGTTGATGAAAACCGCCGCGTTAAAGGTAATCGCACTCCGTATGAAGCCTACCACGGTACCGATAAATGGGATGATATTCTCAACCGCGTTCGCAATTTCCGCGGTCGATTGAAATACCAGAAACTCAACCGGTTCATCATGCCGCCGGAAAAGGTCCGGTCCCTGCTCGATGATTTTACGGAACGCCAACTCAACGACACCCGCTGGGCCTCCAAATGGGCGAAAAAATACCTTGGCCTGCTCTATGGCGGCATCGATGACAAAGGCATCGACGCCTCCGGTCGGCTCCGCGTCCAGGCCGTCCAGGGCCATGCCACCGCTTTCCTCCGCAACTGCTGGGGTCTGAATACCATCTTAAGCGACGATTTCGATAAATCGCGCGATGATCATCGCCACCATGCCGTCGATGCCGTCGCCATCGCCATGACCACCCCGGCGACCATAAAGACTCTCGGTGACGCCGCCGGCCGGGCCTCGGCGGTCGGCCGCCGATTATTCGCCCAGTTCGACCCGCCCTGGAGCGGCTTCCGTGAACAGGTCGAAACGGCGATTGGGGGAATCACTACGTCTCATCGTGTCTCCAATCGGGTCCGGGGGAAATTGCATAAGGAAACATTCTACGGCCGCCCCCGAAAGGACGCCAAAGGCAATGAATACGTCCATACCCGTGTAAAAGTCGAAGACCTTGGCCCCAAGGACATTAACGATATCGTCGATCCGCTTGTCCGGCGGTGTGTGGCCGACAAACTCGCCGAAATCGGCGGCGATCCTAAAGATGCCTTCAAAGACCCGGCCAATCACCCCGTAATCGAAGCAGGCGATGGTCGGAGAATCCCCATCCATCGCGTCCGTATTCGCATGAACCTGTCCACCTTCGCCGTCGGTTCCGGCCCCTATACCCGCTATGTCCAGTCCAAAGATAACCACCATATGGAAGTATTTGCCGTGTTGGACGACGACGGCAATGTCAAAAAATGGGATGCCAAGGTGGTCAGCATGTACGACGCCTATCGCCGACTTGCCGTCAAAGAACCGATCATAAAACGCGACCACGGCCCAAACACCAAATTCCTGTTCTCCCTGGCCGGACATGAAATTATCGAGCTTGATGTAGACGCTGGCCGGGGTCTCTTTGTCGTTCGAACTATCACCCAAACGAAACAGACCAAAGAAATCCTTTTCGTACCAGTCAATGATGCCCGTACACGCAAAAATATCGGCAAAATTGGATTAACCGCCAAACCTAACTCGCTGAGGACGCGCAATTGTAAGAAATTACTTATAACTCCCTTAGGCGAAGTGCGCAACGCCAATGATTGACGATTAAACCAACGTAAATATCCTGGCTCCGTGTCCGATACAAGCCAATGGGCATGGACGAGAGGATAATCGATCTTTCCGAGGAACCGGCGGGGGTATCCGTCCGGCACACCCAGTTGGTCATCCGACTGGAGGAACGGGAGGAGTCTGTCCCGCTCGAAGAAGTTGGTGCGCTCGTTGTTTCCCATCCCGCTGTCCACTATACCCACGCCGTCATCGCCGGAATATGCGCCCAGGGCGGTGTGGTCATCGTCTGCAATGAAAAACGGCTCCCGGTCGGAATGTTGCTTAACCTCACCGGACATTTTACCCAAACTGAACGGTTTGTCGCCCAGGCCGAAGCCCCTCTGCACGTGAAAAAACGGCTTTGGCAACAGCTTATCAACGCCAAAATTCTGGCCCAAGCTTCCGTCCTCGCCCGCTTGCGCGGCGATGATTCCGGTCTGCGCCGGATGGCTCAGGACGTCCGCTCCGGCGACCCATCCAACGTCGAGGCCCATGCCTCCCGCCGCTATTGGCCCGCCCTGTTCGGCCCCGCCATGCACCGTATCCCCGGCGGAGAAGATCCTATAAACCGGCTGCTAAACTACGGCTACGCCGTCCTCCGCGGGGCCGTCGCCCGCGGACTCTCCGCCTCCGGTCTTCATCCTTCCCTGGGCATCCATCACCACAACCGCTATAACCCCTTTTGCCTCGCCGACGACCTCATGGAGCCGTTCCGCCCGACCGTCGATGCGCTTGTCGAAGAGATTATCCGGCAACGGGGCGCGGATATATCATTGGACAGGGACACCAAGGCGCAACTAATCGGTGGCCTCATGTCCCGCCCATTTCGGATCGACGGCGACAAATCGGTTCTGTTCGACACCGCCGCCCGCGTCGCCGCCTCCCTTGCCGCCGTCTATACCGGCAAAAGAAAAAAACTGATCCTGCCGGAATACGCCGATGACTGACGAAAAACCTCATTTCTCCGGATACCACGCCATGTGGCTGTTTGCGATGTTTGATCTGCCGGTCGATTCCCCCAAAGCCCGGCACGAGTATACCCGCTTTCGCCACGCCCTCTTGAAACAGGGCTTTACTATGCTCCAGTTTTCCGTCTATGCCCGTTTTTGTTCCAGCGAGGAAAAGGCCGAAGCCTTCAGAAAACGAATTCGGCCGCAACTCCCGCCCGATGGCCAGGTCCGCCTGCTGGCCGTTACCGATAAGCAATTCGGGAAAATGGAGGTTTTTTCCGGAAAAAAACGGGGCAAAACCGAAAAACCGCCCGATCAATTGATGCTTTTTTGACGGCTTGAAACGGCCAAACCCCTTATATCATGGGCAGATATAAGGGGTTATAATGTACTTGAGCGGCCGTTGTTGTCAAGCCCCAGCGACGGACACCGCCC
>JAAZOE010000265.1 GCA_012797915.1 Candidatus Zixiibacteriota bacterium
ATTCGGCCGCGCCGGGCCAGGCCATGACGGCCGGTGATATCGCCGCCGCCACCCTCAAGGGGGTGGATTCCTCGAAGGTGGCCCTTCTGGCCAAAAATATCGACCTGTACAATCAACTCAACGGTGCGCCGGTGCCGCCGGGCGGCACTGTCTACGTGTATTCCTCCAACCTCGGCTCGGCCATTCAATCCGTTGGTTTGGTTTTCGGCGAACTCCATGTCGGAACCGAATACGGTTTGCAGAAACGGACCGAAAGCGGCTGGGAAATGGTCCGGCTGGGGCAGATGGACCAACAGCGGGTGATTTCCGCCGGCGATTTCAAGAGCCAGTCGGTGTACGTGACGCAAAACGGCGCGACGACCGAAACCAAAGGGGCCGGGGAAATCGTCCTGATGCACGCCAAATGGCTGCCGAACCTCGACCAGGACATGTACTACGAGTACGCCTCCATCGTCAAGAATTTCCGCAGTATCGGCACGATCGGTTTGAACATCGCCTTCTTGAGTTACGGCACGATTCAGTATACGGATGAGGTCGGCAATATCACCGGCGAGGGAAATCCCCTGGAGTTCGCCGTGGCCTTGTCGTACGGGACGTCGCTCAATTCCAGCGTGAAATGGGGAGTGAGCGGCAAGTTCATCCATTCGCGGTTGTCCACGCAGGGCGCGGGCAAGGAGGTCGGCGAGGGAATCGCCTCGGCGTTCGCCCTCGATATGGGCATCCTCTACAAGTTCACTCAGCGGGCGACGTTCGGCGCGGCCGTCACCAACCTCGGTCCGGATATTTCCTATATCGACGAGGCGCAGAGCGATCCGCTGCCGCGGAATCTCGGCGTTGGTCTGTCCTACAAGATTCTGAACTCGACCTATAACCGCCTGATCGTCCAGGCCGAGCTGAACAAGATGCTGGTCAATCTGGATCACAGCCTCGGCTGGGAACTGGAAAATGCCATTCGCCATGTCGGCGCCGAATATGTCTATGCCAATCTGTTGGCCGTCCGCGCCGGGTATAAATACGACAAGGAGGGGGATGTCAAGCATCTGACCTTCGGCGCCGGGTTGCAGTTGGTCGGTTTCAAACTGGATTTCGCCTATATCCCGTCGTCGACCGATTCACCGCTGGCCAATACGTTACGCGTGTCGCTCGGGTTGCGGTTCTAACCGTCGACGGAAATACTGGTTGACATCGGCCGCCGGCCGAGGGATGTTCATAGGATGATGATCATTCGGACTGTCGGCCTTCTGATTCTGGCCCTGTCGATGATGACGGCGGCGGAATCGAAGGACAAACTGCTCACCATGACGGAGCGTCGGACGATTGCCGACGCTTCCGCCGATTCATCGAAAGCGCCGGCGTTTTTCTCCTCGCGGGCCAAGGAACGATTCCTGTCCCTGGACCGGACCGCTCCGTTCGCCCTGCCGAAACGGGCCCTGCCGGATGCCGCGACGGATACCATCACCATCCTGGCCATCCGCGTGGATTTCCTCTATGAGGATCCCGATGATCCCCAGACGACCGGCCGGGGAAAATTCGACCTGCGCAGCAAAGAGGATTTCATCGCTCAGGAAGGGCACGGGTTGGATCCGGCCCCGCACAACCGGGCCTATTTCGAAGCCCATCTGCGGTCGCTGGCCCAGTACTGGAACGTCGTCTCGCGCGGCAAGCTTCAGCTCGTATTCGAGGTCTGGCCGAGCGAGACCGATTCGGTGTACCATCTCGATACAACGATCGGGTATTACGGGGCGCAGGACCCCAATTCCGGGCTGGGGGAATTTTTTCATGACGCCCTCCGGGCGGCGTATGCGGCCGACAGCGCCAATCTTCATTTCCGGGACGAGGCCGGACGGAAGAAGGCGGTGATGATATTTCACGCCGGCGCCGACCGGCAGACCGATTTGTGGTTTTCATTCACACCGACCCCGTATGACCTGTTTACCGGGTTCGCCACCTTCGATTCGGCCAATGCGGTCAATCTGCCGACCGATACGATCGTGGAAGGGACCATCATGCCGGAAACGATGACTCAGGACAACCGGGTGACGGTCATGAACGCGGTCATGGCTCATGAGTTCGGCCATCAACTGGGTTTGATCGACGTATACAACACCGGCAGTAGTCCGCTGATAACGGAAGTCGGCGATTTCGACTTGATGGATAACAACGGGATGAACACGGCCGCCTTCTTTGATATCTACGGCGTCGGAGCATTCGGAACGGTGCCGATTTACGCCTCGGCCTGGGAGCGGGCGTTTCTGGGATTCGATGACGTTGTCGAGTATCGCCAGGGAACCTCTCTGGAACTGGCGGCGGTGAAGATGCAGGGAAACGGCGTGCGGATCGCCAAGGTGCCGATATCGGCCACCGAGTATTATCTGTTGGAAAACCGGCGGGGAGACGTGGACGGACAGGTCGACGGCC
Source organism: Candidatus Zixiibacteriota bacterium (assembly GCA_012797915.1). Classification (GTDB taxonomy): domain Bacteria; phylum Zixibacteria; class MSB-5A5; order GN15; family JAAZOE01; genus JAAZOE01. Next base: position 2,419 of record JAAZOE010000265.1, read on the forward strand.
TTCGTCAGGACAGCACCACTGACGTTATCCTGTGGCCGGTGATCATCGACGGGGACAGCCTGAAGGCGACGCCGGAGTACGATATTTATCTGCCGGGTAACGCAGCCGGGATCGCCATCTGGCACATCGACGAAAGTGTGGCGGCGATGGATTATTTCCCGTTCGATGGCTTTGCGAACAACTTCGAGGCCAATCATCTGCAGTGGGACTATAAACGGCGATTCATCAGCCTGGTGGAAGCCGACGGAATGATTAATTTCGGCGGCAATTACTATGCCGGTTACGGCACCGCTCAAGACCTGTTCTATGCCGGGAACAACACCCATTTCGGAACCAGCACCAATCCGGCGACGATCGGCAACGACGGCGGGTATACGCATATTGATATCTCCAATATCTCTCCGGCCGGGATGATCATGACCTTCGATCTGGAGCGGGAACGGATGGCCGACAATTTTCCCCGTCGACTGGGCTTGCCGTACGATCCGACCCTGGCGCCGATTGCCTTCGATCTGGATGACGACGGTGATGAAGAAATTATCGCCGTATCGGGCCGCCGCATTCTGGCGGTGCGGGCCGACGGCCGAGATTTTCTGGATACGCTGGGTCAATGGGATGACCTTGATACCATCTACAGCGCGCTGCAGGTGCAGACCGACGTCAACGCCGGCGTGCCGGCCGAATATGCGACGGCGCCGATGCCGGTGTTTGCCGATCTGCCGCGCGATATCTCCGCCGGGCCGGTGGCCGGTTCGTTCCGCGATACCGCCATGGTGCTGATCGGGACGACCAATGATCAAGTGTTTGCCTATCGGCCCTGTGACGATTGCGGCGGGTCGCCGGCAGACGGCCGGGCCCGGATCCTCTGGAGTACGTCTCCGGGAAACAATGAGGTGGTGACGGCGATTATCGCTGAGGATACCAATCAACCGATTTTGGTAATGCATGCTTCGGGTGTCTTGACCGCATTACGATGGGATAATGGGGCTTTGAGCGGTGTTGTCGATTTCATGGGACCGGCGATTGGTTTTTGCCGCTATCAGGACGGATTGGGAGTTCTGATTGAGAGTGGAGACTCAACGATTCTTTATCGGACAAGGGGAAATCCGGCGGTATGGATCAGAAACCAGTTGAATATCGATAGTGTGGTTATAAATGAAACCGGATTTTATCCGCCGGTGGCGGCGGATATCGATCGCGATGGAAATGATGAGATTGTCCTCCTGTCGCAAGACGGTCATCTGTTGTCGTATCGTTTTGCAGAAACAGACATTGAAGCGTATACGCCCCTGGATATTCGTACCGACGATTCCGCCTGGGTCGGTCCGGCGCTGGGCGATTTTTCCGGGACCGGGTATATCGACGTCGTCGTGCCCGGGAAGAATCGGTTTTTCGCCTACGACCGGAACGGTTTGGCGTCGCTCGATTTCCCGGCGGCCATTGACAACGGCAAGCCCGAACAGGAGGTCATCACCGCGCCGATCGTATCCGATATCACCGGCGACGGCCATCCCGATCTGACGGCGGTGACGGTGGATTGGTTCCGCCATGCCCGCGACATCACCCTGTATTATCGGGATTCAACCGGGGCCCCTATCGATACGGTGGACACCGTCTACCATTTTTCCAACTATTATGGCAATCTCTTCGTGGTGTCCCCCGGGGAAAGAGGCGTGGCAGGATTCCCGGTACCGGCCGGCATCCATGGCGTGCGACCATCGGGTGAGAATGTGTTGGGCGCTTCATCGCCGCTCCATCTGTCTACGAATACCGGCGGCCTTTTGGTGAGCATCGGGGCCGACGGATGGTTGAATGCCTGGCAGTGCGGCTGGTCCGAAGGCGCCTCCCTGTGGCGGATGGCGAACGGTTCGCCCGGAGGGGGACGGTGGCTGCCGTTGGAAGCGGTCGGGCCGGAAACGCCTTTGGCCGAGTTTCTGCCGGAAAAACGGTTTTTTGGCTACCCCAATCCGGCGACCGGCGGGCGGGCGACGATTCATTATTACGTCAACGCCCCGGCGCGCGTGACGGTGACGATTTTCGATGCCCTGGGCCAGCAGGTGGCGGAGATGATCCGCGATCTGCCCGAGGGGAACCGGGAAGACGAAATCATCTGGAACCTGTCGGGGATCGCCTCGGGTGTTTACCATTGCCGAATCGAAGCCGAGGCAACCGCCGGCGGGCAATCGGCGGTGTTGATCAAACCGATCGCGGTGGTGAAATGATGGAGGCTCTGATGCGAAACAGCCGCGTCCTATACGTTCTGCCGGCGCTGACGGTCGTGTTGATGGTTTTGTCCGGGTCGGCATCGGCGATGGGGTATACCTCCGCCTGCGGCGTGGCTGGTCAGAGCGCCCCGCCGTCGATTCGCGGATATTTCGACGGGATGAAAGGAACGGCGCTGGCCGAATTCCAGAGTCAGGGGCAGCCGGATTCCGGGGCGATTCCGGCCTTTCCGGTCGGAACCGAACCGGCTCAGACCGGCGGGGTCAAAAGCGTCCGGAAAGCGTTCCTCTATTCGCTGGTCCTGCCCGGCGCCGGGCAGGTATATACCGGGTCCAAGCTCAAGGGGGCGCTCTTTCTGGCTCTGGAGGCGGCCTCCTGGTTCGGGTATATCTCCTTCCATTCCGAGGGGAATTCAAAGACCGACGAATTCAATCTCTATGCCGACACTTATTGGTCGCAAGACCGGTATGAGGATTTCCTCTATATCAACTGGAGCGTGCGGGACGACGATTCGGTGTTTCAGGACCCCGGTGATCCGAGTTCCGGGTATTTCTTCACCCATCATCTTCCGGACACCAAAACCCAGCAATATTATGAAATGATCGGCAAGTACAATCAGTTCGTGTTCGGCTGGGCCGATGTTGCCCCATTGACCAGTCCGGACCCGGACGCCACTGAACATACGACCTCGGCGATGCGTCTGCATTACATGGATATGCGCCACGACGCCAACGTGGCCTATGACCGGGCGACGGCCTCGCTCATGGTCATGATGGCCAATCATTTGGTGTCGGCGTTCGAGGCGGCCTTTTCGGCCAAACGGCACAACAACCGGCTGGCCGCCGACGGCGGCGGATTCTCGATCCGGGCGGTGAAAGCCCAGAGCGGCCGGGAGCAGTTCCCGATGCTGACGATGAGGTATCGATTTTAGGCTATGAGACGATCGACGACATTCCTGCTGACGGCCCTGCTCGTCACGTTCGGCGCGGAGGCCGGATGGTGCGGCAAAACCATGCCGGCGCCGAGTACGTTGGTGGCGCCGCTTCCGCCCGTATCCAACAATTTCATGATGATGGCGGCCGACACCGGCCGGATTTCCCTGGATCTGTCGGAACAACCGTCGAGCGCCAAACGGGTCTCGACGAAAAAGGCGATGCTGCTGTCGATGCTGCTGCCGGGAGCCGGACAGTATTACGCCGGGTCGACCTTCAAGGGCCAGGTGTTCATGGGAATCGAGGCGGCCATCTGGTCGGGATTTATCGCCTATCGCGTGTACGGCGACTGGAAACGGGAAGATTATGAAGCCTATGCCGCCACCCATGCCGGGGTGGACAACGACGGCAAGGACGAGGAATTCTACGACTGGGTCGGCTTTTACACCAGCCGGGAGGAATTCAACCAGCTGGGACGGTTGTATTATCCGGAGCGGCCGTTTCTGCCGGATGATGCCGCCCATGATTGGCAGTGGGACTCGGAGTCGAGCCGGGAGGTGTTCAAAAACCTCAAGGATGCCTCCAAAAAATCATTCCGCAACGCCTCGTTCATGCTCGGGCTGGCGCTGTTTAACCGGGTGATCGCCGGCATCGACACCTACCGGACGGTTAAAGCGGCGGGGAAAAAGGTCGAGTCGATGACCCAGTTCGGCGAATATAAAATGCGCGTGTCCCCGCGGCTTTTCGGCCATAATCAGGGCCTGACCATCTCCTTCTCCCGGAAGTTCTAATCGTGCGGGCGGCGGCGGTCATACTCGCGTTCTGGCTGCTGACGGCGTGCGCCGGTTCGCGCGCCCCGCAGACAATCGATGCGGCCGTCGGAGCAGCGAAAATTCCCACCGATCTGATTCTGGACCGGACCATTTCCGGTGATATCCTTGGGTTCGATCTGAATCGGCCGTCGGGCCTGGCAGTCAATTCGCGCGGCGAGTTGTATATCGCCGACGGCGGCAATAACCGGATTATCAAACTGGACCGGGAAAATCGACCGGTGCGCGATCTGGGCGGCTTCGGCGAAGGATACGGCCGATTCCAGCAGCCCGCCGATCTGGTCATGGATCGGGACCTGAACCTGTACGTCCTCGACACCGGCAACCGTCGCGTGGTTCACCTGGATGCCAATCTCGGATTTGTCGAAGTCATTACGCCGGAGGATGCGCCGAACGAACTGATGTCCAATCTGGGCAAGCTGGCGGGAGTGGCGGTATTGTCGTTCGGCGAAATCGTGGTGGCCGATTACGACAATTCCCGGCTCATCCGCCTGGACAACACGGGCCGATTCAACCGGTATATCGGCGATTTCGGTTATGGCGCCGGGGCGCTGCAGCATCCGCAGGGAATCGCCCTCGATCGCGAGGGGCGGATATATGTCGCCGACGGCGGCAACGGCCGGATCGCCGTCTACGATACGTACGGCAATTTTATCGGCGGTATCGGACAGGAGGCGCTGGAACGACCGGCGGCGGTGACGGTGGGATACGACGGCCTCATCTGGGTCGGCGACCAGGCCTCGCCGTCGGTATTCATCTTCGGCGCCGATGGCGCGCTCCTTCGGCGGATATCCCCGGCGGGGGAGGACGGGCAAACGGTTGCCGATATCGAAGCTCTCTGTCTGACGCCCGACGGCGTCGTCTACGTCGCCGATAGCGGGCATAACCGCATCCTGGTGTTTCGTATTGTCTACGAGGAAAGCCGGTAGAATCATCGGCCTCCGTCGGGGCGGTTTCATCTGGGCGGCCACCGCGGTCTTCATCGCCGGTATGTCGCCTCCGGCGCATGGGGGGCCGATTCGTCTGGTCCTGCACCCGGCCGCCGATACGACCCAGCGCACATGGATGATCGGCTCGGGATTGCTGGCGTCCGGATCCGATTCGGTCTCTTGTGACGGCCGCTGGCTGCGTCGCGGCACGGACTATCACCTGAATCTCCTGACCGGGGAACTGACTCTGGCCCCGGAAATCACCTGCGATTCCATCCTCGTTTCCGTGTTCCAGCTTCCGGAATGGCTGCAAACACCGGCCGGCAATCCGGTGCCGCAGGGAAAGCGATTGCTGCGCCTGGATTCGCTGCCGGTTGCGCCGACACCACCGGCCGGGTCATCGCCCCAGCGGCTCACGCTGTCGGGCAATAAGTCGTTCACCATGACGGTGGGACGCTCCGGCGAGGGGGCATTTTCGCAGGGGATGGATGTCGATTTTGACGCCTTCACCGGAGGCGGATTGCATCTGCGGGGGTCGATTTCGGATCGAGGCGGCCGGGGAAGCGATCTCGGCGGCGGCACCACGCCGCTGTCGGAGTTGGACAAGTACTTTTTCGAGATCGAAGGCTCCCGGTTCCTCGCCCGCGGCGGAGATATTTTTACGCCCAAGGGGGGAGAGCTTCCGGTCAAACGAATCAAGGGGATATCGGCTGTCTATCAGACCGAGAACCACCATTTGGCGGCGGACCTCGGCCGTCCGCCGGGACGATTCATCAGCCGGAAGATTGCCGGGGCGGACGGGCGCCAGGGACCATATCAGATCGTCAATGACGACGGACTGCCGACCGGAGTTGTCGCCGGTACGGAAAAAATCTACCTGGACGGCCGGCTGCTGGAGAGCGGCGCCGATAAAGAGTATCTGGTTGATTACCCCACCGGGCGCATCACCTTTTCTCCGCGCGTTCTTATTACCGCGCGAAGCCGGATCGAGGTCGATTGCGAAGCGGTCGCGACGGTCTACGATCAGGCGATCTATGACATCATGGGAAGCGCCGGAATTTTGGGACGGCGGCTGACCCTCGGTCTGGGGGCCCGACGGGAGACCGATGAGAAAGACCGATTGCGCTATGGATCGCTGTCGGCTCAGGACATCGATATCCTGCGGAACGCCGGCGACTCTACGGCGCAGGCCTTTACCAGCGGGGCGGTGGCGACGCCGGGCGGCAGTTATGCGTCAACTGTCGATTCCATGGGGCATCAGTATTACCGATTCGTCGGCGCCGGCACCGGCGAATACACTGTCACGTTTTCGATGGTTGGGGAAGGACGGGGGGAGTATCGCTATCTCGGTGACGGCGTCTTCGAGTATGTCGGACCCGGGCAGGGGAGTTACCTGCCGGTCAACTTCCTGACGTTGCCCGGCAGTCAGGACAAGATCCATGCCGCCCTGGCGTCGGTCTTTGCGGCCGGCGGAGAAGCCCGTCTGTCGTATGAGGGAAACATCATCGACCACAACCTGTTTTCTTCCCGCGATGACGATGACAATTTCACCAGTCGGGCGTCGGGAGAAGTAACCTTCGCTCGAGGTTGGCTCAAGTCATCCGGTGATTTCCATTTCCGTCAAACCGGATTCAACGCTCTAAACCGGGTGGAGGAAGCCGACTACGCCCGCCTCTGGGCCCTTCCGGATACGGCCGTTCAGAGGGATGAGATGCGTCTGGAGGAAACCATTGAGGCGGCGATACCCTCGGGCGGCCTGACCGCCGGGTGGGGATACCTTAATTATAAAGATCGTCTCAGTGCGCATCGTCTGGCTGTGACGGGACATTTTCTTGACAGCCTTCCGATAACTCCCCGGTTCGAGTATCGTTCCGCCGGTTCCAGCGGGTGGAGCGGACGGTCCGGTTCCGGACTATTCGAGCGGCACAATGTCGGCCTTTCGATCAAGGCTCCGGCGGCGATCGGTTTCGATCTCGATTATACCCGGGAATTGACCAAGAACCTGTATGGACCGGCACCGGCCGTGGAGAGGTTCTCCGAATACCGGGGGACGGTTTTCTTCCGGCGGTCAAGCGTGGCCGTCTCGCGGCGGATTGACTTCACCGGGACGGATGTTGGGTTCAAAGGGCCGCAGGCGGACAAGCTCGTTCTGTCTCTGGAAGAGGCGCTGGGGCGGTTGACGATCTCGTTTTCCGGGACCTACCTCCATCTCAAACGGCTCGATTCCGACCGGGCCGATCGGGACGAGCGGTTGTTCTCGGCCGGATTTCATTATGCTCCGACCAGCGGGTGGGTGACGGTGCAGGCCGATTACCGCCAGAATCGCCAGGACGTCCGCACCTCGGGATATCGATACGTTCAGGTGCAGAGCGGCGACGGGGAGTATCGGTACGAGGACGGGCGATATCTGCCTGACCCTGACGGCGACTATATTCGCCTCCGCGAAGAGACGGGCAGCCAAACCTCGGTCTCGGCCGGGCAGAAGAGCCATACCCTTATGCTGTATCCGGGACGGATCGGGGCATCGGGGACGGTCCGCGCCCTTCTGGCGCAGACCGCGTTTCGTCTGCGGACGGAAGTGATCGAGGAACTGCCGGGAACGAACGGTCGACCGTGGTCATGGATTATCCCCTGGGTCAGCCGATCCGGCATGGAGTATACGACCCGGAACCGCCGGGAAATCTACTCGGCGATGATGCTGCCGAGG
>JAAZOE010000266.1 GCA_012797915.1 Candidatus Zixiibacteriota bacterium
ACGGTGGTGAACGTGGCCGACCGGCTGAATCCGCAGGTCATCGGGAGTTGTCTGGTTCCCGGTGACGAGTTGACGGGGGTGGACGTTCAGGACACGGTGGCGATGGCGGCCGCCGGCACCGAAGGGGTGTACCTGTTCAGCGTCGCCGACCCGACCCAGCCGCGGGTGATCGGAACGTATCTGACCGACGATTGGTTTGTGCGGGTTCGGATGGTGGATACATTGGCCTATCTGTCGGTGACCTATTATCAGGAACTGATGAAGTCGGCGGGGAAAACCCAGGCGAATCAGTGGCCGGGGGACATTCGGATCTTGAACGTAGCCGATCCCTCGGCGCCGACGATGGTGGGCATGTACCCGTTGGCGGCCCCGGTGACCGGGTTGGTCGCTTCGGACGGGCTGTTGGCGGCGCTCAATCGCGAAAGCATCGGTCCGGATGTCGTTTTGGTCGATGATTCCGACCGGTTCCAGCCGGTGGTTCGGGGGAATTATTCCACCCCCGGTTCGGGATCGGCCGGGCAATTCGTCGACAGCCTGTTGTATCTGGTTGCCGGCAGTCCGGGGATCGACATCATCAACGTGGTCGATCCCGACACCCCGGTGTTGTTGGGGACCATTTCCGTGACCAACCCGCGTGACGTGGCCGTCCGGGACACGCTGGTTTATGCTGTCGGGGAAACGGAATTCGTCATCAGCGACGCCTCCGACCCGACCGCCCCCCGCGACTTAGCCCGGCGGAGCATCCCCTACATAGGGACTTCGATCGCCATGTATAAAAACTACGCCGTTATCAGCGACGGAAGCAGTACATCGTATCTTGATATTTACGATATTGTTGATCCGGAGAATCCAGCGTTTGTTGGAAGATACAGTAACAGCGCCCCTCTTGGCGCCCTAACCATAATTAACAACGCCGCGGTATGGAGTTGTTTCACCTATGGGATTGCTGTTGTTGACTTGTCCGATCCGACTAATCCGCATGCGGTCTGCTACTTTCAGTTGGATGGGTCACCGGCTGGCGTATGCTCCATCGGGCCGTATGCTATCGTTGCCTGCAATGATCCCGGTTTCGTTGTAATTGATGTTTCCATTCCGGAGACCCCGGTATTGGTCGGCTCCTGTGAAACGCCGGGGTACGGCAAGAGAGTCGCCGCCGACAGCGAATACATCTATGTGGCGGACCACCGCAGTTTGATCATCTTCCAGCACCACCTGTTTTCAAACGCCGTTTCGAACGACGAACCGTCGACCTTGCCCGGCCAATTGCGGTTGCGGCAAAACTATCCCAACCCGTTCAATCCGACCACGACCATAGAGTACGACCTCCCCCGGCAGGAGAACGTGACGCTGACCATCTATGACATATTGGGCAGAAAGGTGAAAACCCTGTTGGATAACCGCCGGCAGCACGCGGGGCGTCATTGGGTCATCTGGGACGGCAGAGACGACCGGGGGAGGGTGGCAGCAAGCGGCATCTATTTTTATCGTCTCACCGCCGGACCCTTTTCCGAATCGCGGAAGATGATGCTGGTAAAGTGAACGGCAAATCTGTAGCAACGGAGGTGAGGAGAATATTATTATTGACAGGATAAATACGGGGGCATATATTGACACTGCCTGCCCGAGGCACCAAACGGCGGCAGGCGCATCGGGGCATCGCAACGGGATTTCGGACAACTACGGGCATCAGTCCAGCGGCGCGCAATCGGCACATGGGCAACGTCGACGGCGGTACTGGTATCGGTATCGTTGCAGGCGTTTCTGCGGTCTTTTGAAGGGAGACGGCCATGAAACGGACGCTGTTGTTTCTATTGGTTATGGGGCTGAGCGTGTTGGCGGCGGGGGAACCGGGCGGAGTCGCCCGCGATTCGGTCCGCCAGTCGCCGGTTTTTGCCGGGTCGGCGGGCTGGTATCCGGCGCCGGAGAAGGGGGCATCGGGGGTCCTGACCGGGTTGGCCAACGACGGCTGGGAGGCGGGTTACTGCTCCAGCGTGCTGTGGTGTCAGACGCTGGACGTGGTCGTGAAGGATACGTTGGCCTATATCGCCATGTGTAATGGATTGTTAGTCCTCAATGTCAAGGACCCGGCCCATCCCGTCTTTTGCTCTCAATTGTATATCGCCGGGGGTCCTTCCTGGGATATCTCCGTAGAAGAAGGATACGCCTACCTGGGCGGACATGACAGCACATTGACTGTCGTCGATATCGCTAATCCAGCGTCACCGCAACGAGTGGCGACGTACACAGCCCCGGACCGGATCAACAGTGTTGATGTCAACGGGTCCCTGGCTGGGATTGCCTATGGCATGTTCGACAGCAGCGGAGTGATGGTTCTGGATATTTCCGATCTCGACAGCATCAGGGAGATAGCCAATTACCCGGCCGACGGGAATATAATCAAGGTGGAGTTTTCCGAAAATCTCCTCTATGCCGTGGGATGCGGCGAATTATGGGTCATTGATCCGTCCGATCCGGAGTTCGGGCGGGTGGTGACGGGGAATTACCCGGTCGACCTATCGATACAGGACACGCTGGTGGTTCTGGCCGATAAAAGCATCATTACGCCGGGGATGGAGTCGTTTTTAACGGTGGTGAACGTGGCCGACCGGCTGAATCCGCAGGTCATCGGGAGTTGTCTGGTTCCCGGTGACGAGTTGACGGGGGTGGACGTTCAGGACACGGTGGCGATGGCGGCCGCCGGCACCGAAGGGGTGTACCTGTTCAGC
>JAAZOE010000267.1 GCA_012797915.1 Candidatus Zixiibacteriota bacterium
CATGACCGGCGGGTTCAAGTTTACGGTGGATCTGTCGGCCATCCGCGCCATTGACCGGCTGGCCTATGTGCGCAAAGCCCTCGACCGCCTCGGCGCAAACTTCACGTAACTTGGCTTCCGAAATTCGCGTAGGTCGGGTTCCGAATGAAGCCCCGCCAACGGAGGGGACGGAATGAGAAACCCGACATCTTCCCGCGCCCTTTTCCCGTGAACCAAAATCAAAGTTCACCGGTTATACAAAGAGATATATTTACCCGCCCCGGCCCCTTGATTTTTCGGCCGGAGTTGCGTATATGAGACCAAGATTGTCGCCGATGTCGGACGACGAAAACGAGCGAATCAACAGGAAGGCAAGGCAAACCAGATGGCTCACGAGCACAAAGATCAGCCGATACAAAATCAACTCCCCCGCAGCCTGACCGGGGTCAAACATATCATCGCCGTCGGCAGCGGCAAAGGGGGCGTCGGCAAATCGACCGTCGCGGTCAACCTGGCCGTCGCCCTGGCCAAAACCGGCGCCTCTGTCGGTGTTATGGATGCCGACATCTACGGCCCCAGTCAGCCGGGGATGCTCGGCGCCGGGACCGAACAGCCCCATATCGAGGGGGACCTGATCGTCCCGATGAACCGCCACGGCATCCGGTTCATGTCCCTGGGGATTCTCCTCGATGAGGACCGGCCGGTCATCTGGCGGGCGCCGATCGCCACGCGGATGATTCAGCAGTTCATCGAGAACGTCAAATGGGGCGACCTCGATTACCTGCTGGTCGATCTACCCCCCGGCACCGGCGATGTGCAGATCACCCTGGCCCAGCAAGCCCATCTCACCGGCGCGGTGATCGTCACCACCCCGCAGCAGGTCGCTTTAGGTGTGGCCAAGAAAGGCCTGCAGATGTTCGCCCAGGTCAAGGTACCGATCTTGGGCATCATCGAGAACATGAGCGGTTTCGCCTGTCCGCACTGCGGCAAGGAAACCGCCATCTTCAAAGCCGGCGGCGGAAAACAGCTGGCCGAGACCTACGGCGTGAATTTCCTCGGCGGCATCCCGATCGATCCGGAACTGATGGCTTCCGGCGATGACGGCGTGCCGCTTCTGATGAAGAAATCCGATTCGGCGACGGTCAAGGCGTTTGCCGCCGTGGCCGACCGTTTCCGCGAGATTGTCGCCGCCGGTGGAGAGGCCAATCCGGCGGAACCGGAGACGATGGTTCTCTCCGGCGAGGGGCATCTGGTCGCCACATGGAAAGGCGGATCCCCGATCACCCTCTATGCCCGCGAACTGCGAATCAACTGCCCCTGCGCCTCGTGTGTCGATGAGGACAGCGGCAAGCGCACCCTCGATCCGGCCCGCATCCCGCTGGGGATTACCATCGACGGGGTTAACCGGGTCGGGCGATACGGCGTCAGTTTCCAGTTTTCCGACGGCCATCACACCGGCATCTATTCGTACGAATTCCTGCAGGAACTGGCCCGCCGGAAGGATGACGTTTCCCGGTCGTCGTTCAATGTCTAGAAACATACAGAGGAGGCATCGCCTGTCATGAATACAAAGGATATTCGCATCTCCGCCGAACCGCAGATGGATCCCAACATCTGCCGCTTCGTGGTCGATCGGCCCGTCTACGACGGATTCTTCAACTGCCGCAACCAGGCCATGGCCTCCGGGTCGCCGCTATTGGAGGCGTTGTTCAAGCTTCCCGGCGTGACCGAGGTTTTGGTCGCCGGCGCGAGCATCACCGTGGCCAAAGACGGCTCCGAGGAATGGGCCGATCTCGGCCGCAAGGTGGGTGAGACGATTCGCACCTGTTTCGCCGCCGGCTGTACGCTGGTGGCCCCCGGCGCGGCGGCCAAACAACCGCCGA
>JAAZOE010000268.1 GCA_012797915.1 Candidatus Zixiibacteriota bacterium
CGACCGCATGATAGGGAATACCGCACAGGGGGATGGCCTTTGATTTGTCGACCGATCGGCTGGTCAGGGCGATTCCCAGGATGGGGGCGGCCTCGACGGCGTCGTCGCCGAACATTTCGTAGAAATCACCCATGCGGAAAAAGACGATTTTGTCGGGATACTGGGCTTTGAAACGATGGTACTGCCGCATCAGGGGGGTCTGGCCGTCACTTGTCATCGCTGACCACAACCTTATACAGCTCGTTTTCCGCACGCTCGAGCCTGGTCTTGGCCGCCTTGGCCTCCTGCTCCGTCGCAAACCGTCCCGCCCGCACGACCGAGTATTTTTTGCCGGATATACTCATTTCCCGAACCATCACCGGATACCCATAGGCTTTCATTCGGTCGGCCGCCCGACGGGCATTATCCTTGACCGAGAAAACGCCGATCTGCACGGCATAGGTAATGCCGGACAACCGCTCTTCTTCCTCGACAGTCGATTGCCGGTCGGAAATCCGCCGCAACGCCTCGGTCAATTCCGTCTGCCCGATGGCATGCTCGAATCCTTCACGGAGAATACTATAATTTAGAAGCGCCTTTTCGGCCTCGTCGTCCCTCAGCGCGATACGGGCCAGAAGAAAAAGCGCCGCCGGGGCCAAGGCATCATCGGGGACGTCATCGACCGACCGGCAGTATGTCGCCGCCTCGCGGTATTTTCCGGCGCGTAACGCCAGATCGGCTTTGGATAGACGGGCGTAATTGCCGAAGTAGCTGTCGTCGTGATTGGCAATCAGGCGATCGAGGAATTGCTGTTGCCGTTGGCCGCCATCCGGAAGTACGTCAGTCAGCGCGGCCAGCACCTGCGGCGCCAAGGAATCATCGGGCCAGCGGCGGAGAAACTGGTCGGCCAGCGTCAGCACCGCCGCCGAATCATCACCCGCCTCGGCCGCCTGCAACAGCCGCAAGGTAGCGGCCGGTCGGAGTGATTCATCCAAGCCGGCCACCACGGCCGAATCGAGCAGCTTCCGGGACTTGAGGCCTCGCGTTTCCAGAAGCCCCGTCAGCAACAGGTAGTCTCCGGAAGACATCGCCCCCTGGGGGAGTCGTTCCATTTCCTGCCGCGCCTGACGGATATCCCCCCGCCGGATATGGTCGAAAACCACATCCGATGGGCTGGCCGCCCATAGGGCGGCCGCGCAGAACGGCGCCACGATGAGTATGCGAACCGGTTTCATGATTTGACGGGTTCAAACGAATCGATCGCCCGGCAACGAGGACATCGCCAGATCATTGTCTCGGCATCAAGACTGCAGGTCTTGCAGCGGAAATTGCCCGCCTCCCGCTTGACCGCCATCTTCATGATTTGTTTGAAGACAGCGTCGGCCGCCTCGCGCTTGCCCGCGGCCCAATTCATGCGATACAACCCGAGTCTGGCCAGCATCGAATCGGGATGATGGTCCAAGGCGGCGCTGTAGTGATCCCGCGCGGCCCCCATCTCCCCCTTCTTTTCCATGAAATAGGCCAACTCCAGACGGGCAGTCAGATGGGCGGGATCGGCCTGCAGGAGGCCGGTCAGAGTCTCGGCATAATCGCCGTAGCGCCCGACCTCGAAAAATCCTTTCTTCAGCCGCTCGAAGACGAGGTGTCCCATATCCGGACGCAGGGTGATGACTTTGGACCAGTACCCAATGGCGTCCTCCAGACGCTTTTCATTGAAGTAGCTGTCGCCGATGGCCAGGTAGGCAGCCAGACACATCTTGTCGAGATGAATCGCTTCCTTGAAAAACAGCCGCCCGCGATGCGGATCCCCCTGTGCGACCAGTTCCTCGCCCTCAAAGACCTTGTAGAGGGCCAGAATCCGTCCGGAATCGACGCCATCCAGCTTGTCCAGCTTGCGGCGGATCACCGATGCTTCCTTCCACTCCCCCGCCTTTTCCTGGGTCCGCAACAACGCCGTCAAGGCAAACCGGTCGTTGGGATTGATGGTCAGAATCTCATTGGCCGCCCGGATGGCCGAGGCATCGTCTTTCAGGTCCGTGAAATCATGGTACAGCGCGGTCAGGATTTCCTGTTTCTGTTCCGCCGTCAGATTATGCCGGAACGTCAGGTCGCGGTGCACCTGCAGTGCCTGTTCCGGTTTCTTGGCCCGGCGAAGGATCCCGCCCAGTCGGACGTAGGCGTCGACATTCTCGGTATCGAGGGTGACGGCTTCTTTCAACTTGATGAAGGCC
>JAAZOE010000269.1 GCA_012797915.1 Candidatus Zixiibacteriota bacterium
TGCCGGAAGGGCTCGCGGAACGGATCAGCGTTATTATCAACCGGCTGCGTGCCGGCTTGTCCCGGAGCCCGGCGGATGTGATCAGCGCCAAACGACTGGAGGCGGTCGACGGGATCGTCCGCCAGGTGTTGACCACCGCCGGCAACGGGTCGGGATGGTTCCGGAACTGGCTGGGGCGGATGACCATGCATCCGGTCTGGGGCGTTCCGTTCCTGGCCATGATCCTGGTGGCCGTCTTTGAATTCGTGGGCGTTTTCGGGGCCGGGGTGTGCGTCGATTTTCTGGAAGAAACGGTCTTCGGAGGGTTCATCAATCCTTTTTTAATCAACCTTTTTGCCTTCATCCCCTGGCCGTTTCTCCGCGACCTGCTGGTCGGGCCATATGGCCAGTTCACCATGGCCCTGACCTATGCCATCGCCATCGTCCTGCCGGTGGTGGGAACGTTTTTCATCATCTTCGGTATTCTCGAGGACACCGGGTATCTGCCCCGGCTGGCCTTCATGGTGGACCGGATTTTCGGTCTGATCGGGCTCAACGGCAAGGCGGTGCTCCCGATGATCCTCGGCCTGGGGTGTGACACGATGGCGACGTTGACCGCCCGTATTCTGGAAACCAGGCGGGAGCGGGTACTGGTGACGTTGCTCTTGGCCCTCGGAGTCCCCTGCTCGGCCCAACTGGGGGTGATCTTGGGAATGCTGGCCGGCCTGTCGCCGGCGGCGACGATCATTTGGGGAGGAACCGTCATCGGCGTTCTTTTCCTGGTCGGAGTCCTCTATTCGCTTCTGTTTCGGGGTCGACGCTCCGACTTCATTCTCGAAATTCCTCCCATCCGCCGGCCGCAGCTGTCCAATATCGTCGTGAAAACGCTGGCCCGGGTGGAGTGGTATCTGAAAGAAGCGGTTCCGCTCTTTGCCCTGGGGACATTGATTCTCTTCCTGCTCGACCGCTTCGGGCTGCTGTTGCGGCTGGAGGCTGCCTTGGCGCCGATTATGACCGGTTTGGTGGAACTGCCGAAAGAGGTCGCCGGGCCGTTTTTAATCGGTTTCCTGCGGCGCGACTACGGTGCGGCCGGGTTATTCGTCCTGGCCCAAGACGGGGCGATGGACCCGATTCAGATCGTGGTGTCGTTGGTTATTATCACCCTGTTTGTTCCCTGTATCGCCAATTTCTTTGTGATCATCAAGGAGCGGGGTTGGAAGACGGCCCTGGCCATGACCGCCTTCATCTTTCCCTTCGCTTTCTTGAGCGGCGCGGTGTTGAATCTGATTCTCCGCGCTCTGAAGGTGACGCTATGAAATGCCCGTTGTGCGGAAATGAATTCGATGAATCGAAAAAGACGGTCTGTGACAGCTGTCCGGTGAAAAGCAATTGCGAGTTCATTTGCTGTCCCCGGTGCGGATACAAGACGGTCGTGTCGTCGCCGGGGACCCGAAAGATCGCCGGCTTTTTTAAGAACCTGTTCGGAGGCAACGATGCGAAATCATGATCTGGCCGATGAGATTCTGGAGACGCTGTGGATATTCATCCATGAGAAAAACTCCCGCTTCGCCTTTTTCAACGACCAGCCGCAAGAACAGATGCGGCAGGTATATGCCCGGCTGGTCGAAGAGGGGAAGATCGCACCGGCCGGCGAGGGGTACATCCTGACGGAAAGGGGCGAGGAGATCGCCGGGCAACTGGTGCGACGGCACCGCCTGACCGAACGGTTGTTTTGCGACGTCCTCGGGTTTTCTCCCGCCGAAGCCCATCGGGTCGGCTGCGGGTTCGAGCATTTCCTGGAGGATGACGCCACCGATGCCGTCTGTACGTTCCTCGGCCATCCCCCCTGTTGTCCGAACGGCCGGCCGATTCCGCCGGGCGACTGTTGCCGACGGCGGACCAGCCGCGTGGCGCCGCTGATCACCTCGCTGTATGATCTCGAAAACGGCCGCAAGGGGAAGGTCGTCTTCGTGCGCACCGAGGATCATGTCGTCAGCGACCGTCTCATGGCCCTGGGCATCTATCCCGGCCAGATGGTTCATCTCCATCAGAAGATTCCTTCCTTCCTGGTCCAGGTCGATCAGACCGAAATCGGTCTGGAGGCCGCCGTGGCCCGGTCGATTTTTGTCCGCCCCACGGAGCGGAACGGCGCCTGAATGGGCATTGACACTCCCCGGCGACCGGCCGTATATTCCGGGCGCTTTTGAGGACCTATGAATAATCGCGGCCAATTCCTTCTGGGACAATTCCGCCCCGGTACCGCCTTCCTCCACCGGCTCGATCCGCGCACCAAGATTATCCTGGTGCTGGCCGTCATGGTCGCCGCGCTGCTGGGCAAGGCACCGGTCTATTCGCTGGCGGTCATCGCCATCCTTCTGTCGCTGCTGATTTCCTGCCGGTTGGGCTGGCAGTCGATAATTCGCAACCTGCGACCGGTGGTCTGGTTTATTCTGTTCACCGCCCTGTTTCACCTGTTTTTTTCCGGACGGGATGATTCTCATATCGTTTTATCCATCGGCGCCGTGACCGTCACCAAAACCGGGGCGACCATGGCCCTGGCGTATTCGGCCCGGATATTAATCTTTGTGCTGGCCACCTTTGTCCTGTCGTTGACCA
>JAAZOE010000270.1 GCA_012797915.1 Candidatus Zixiibacteriota bacterium
AGCCGGGCTCCGTGACCGTGACCTCGGCCATCCGTGGCTGTCTGCGCAAGGAGGCGACGCGGGCCGAGGCGTTCGCCCTGATCAAAGGGGCCAAGTAGAAACCATCGTTTTCTAACGCGGGCGGCCGACAGCCGCCCGAGGCGGCATCAGATGACCTCCCTTACCTTGGCCGACGGCCGCACGCTGGACTTGTCCCGGCCCTTGATTATGGGGATCATCAATTGCACCCCCGATTCTTTCGCCGTTCAGTGTCCCACCCTCGAGCAGGCGGTTGGCATGGCCCGTCAGATGATCGCCGAGGGAGCCGATATCCTCGACCTCGGCGGGGAGTCGAGCCGTCCGGGTTCGATGCCGGTGCCGAGCGAAACCGAACTGGCCCGGGTCATCCCGGTCATCGAGTCTATCCGCGGGTTTTCGTCGATTCCCATCTCGATCGACACCGGCAAGGCGGCGGTGGCAGAAAAAGCGTTGACAGCGGGGGCGAATATCATTAACGATATAACGGCGCTGGCCGGCGACCCGGCGATGGCGGCGGCGGCGGTGCGCCATAATTGTCCGGTCGTATTGATGCATATCAAAGGGACGCCGAAGACGATGCAGATCGATCCCCGCTACGACGATGTGATCGGGGAGGTGTCGGAGTATTTTGAGGAGCGGATGAATCAGGCACGGGAACAGGGTGTGGCCGAAGAGCAGATCATTCTGGATGTCGGCATCGGTTTCGGCAAGCGGCTGATCGACAACCTGACGCTGGTCAAGCATCTGCATGCCTTCGCCCGTTTCGGGCGGCCGCTTATGGTCGGGCTGTCCCGCAAGCGGTTCATCGGCGACCTGACCGGCGCGGACGCCTCAGACCGGCTCCCCGGTTCGCTGGCGGCGGCCGCGTTGGCCGTCTCGGCCGGCGCCCATATCATCCGGACCCACGATGTCGCTCCCACCAAACAAGCCGTGGCTGTCGCCATGGCGGTGCGTGAGGCCTAGATGGACCTGTTCACCTTCGACTTCATCCAATTCCGCTTCGTCGACCTGATCGATATCCTCATCGTGGCCTACATCATCTATCGCCTCCTGACCCTGGTCAAGGGGACCCGCTCGGCCCAGATGATCTCCGGCCTGGTGCTGGTTTTCTCCCTGGCCTTCATCGCCTTCTGGTTCCAGCTGGAGGGGCTCATGTGGCTCTTCTCCAATTTGGCCACGGTCGGGTTCATCGTGTTGGTCATCGTCTTTCAGCCGGAGATCCGCGGCATGCTGGCCCAGATGGGGCATTCCCGTCTGTTCCGGGCCATGAGCCGCTACGAGGGGACCCGCATCATCGATGAGATCAGCCGCGCCGCCGTCCGTCTGGCCGAGCTCAAATACGGCGGCCTGATCGTGGTCGAACGGACCGTCGGTCTCAAAAACTTCATCGAAACCGGCAAGGCCCTCAACGCCCAGCTGTCCTCCGAGGTAATCATCACCCTGTTCACCCCCTATACGCCCCTGCACGACGGCGCCGTCATCGTCTCCGGCGACTTCCTTTCGGCCGCCGCCTGCACTTTGCCGTTGACCAAAAATCCGCGCTACCGCAAGTTATACGGTATGCGCCACAAGGCGGCCATCGGGGTCACCGAGGAATCGGATGCCATCGCCGTGGTGATTTCGGAGGAGACCGGCGAGGTGTCGATCGCCTATCAGGGGTTGTTGGATCGGGGGATCGACCGGGCGGAATTCCGCAACAAACTGGCCGAATATTTTAAGAAGTAATTTGATACCTGAGCTTCACATCATCTAAACGGAGCCGTTGCGTTCGCCAATTGGTTGAAGGAGCATGCTGCAAAATGAATTCCAATACTCGTCTCGGTGACCGCTTGTTGGATATCGCCGCGAAGCATATCATTCCCACGAATGATCCTTTATACTCAATGATAGTTTTCCCCGAACCATATGTCCCGTATATGCCGCCGGTTTGGAATGGATATTTGGTGCTTGCGGAATCACAAAACCTGGGTAATCCCAATGACCCTTATGTCAAGGAATTGGAGAAAAAGACACCCAGTCAGAGGATGACAAGGCTGGGCTCAATATCCCCCGGCACGGTGGGGGTTCAACCCTGGGATGATTGCAGTTTGAAACTTGCGGTGGAATCGGCTCTTGGGATTAAGTCCGAAGAGACAGCAGTGTCAAATGTTGTCCCCTGGTCTCAGCGTGCGGGCAAGGCCAATATCAACCCATCGAGATGGTTGCAGGAACGGGCGGTCGACTTCTGGTCGGAAATGTTTTCGGTGTTTCGCCCGAAACAACTGATCGTCTGCGGCAAAGTCGCGCGGATCGTTATGGAGAGAGTTATAAAGAACGTTACAAAAGAAACGTCATATGTATTACCCGTGATTGCTTGGCGGCATTCCTCACCGAAAGTAATATGCCCTGTTTCGAGGATGTTTCCCGATATTCTAAAACGATACCCAGAGGTCGCAGGAGTATTGGATGCGCACCAGGAATGGGAACCTCAATTGAAGACTTATCGCCAAAACAAGATATTCTTCGCTTGTCACGCCGTCAGTATAAGTGGGGCAAAATAGGCTGCTCCGCACCGCTCTTGCCTTTTCGCAGGGATGGTCACCCGACGATCTGGACGCACCGGGCGGGGACCCAGCCGGAATCCCCCTGCTGATTGGTGCACCAGAGCCAGCCGCTTTCCTCCTGCTGCACCAGAACCGTCTCCTGCTCCGCCACGGTCAGCTCCGCCGCCGAATACTCGGTCAGGATGACCCCGTTGCGGTCATCCTTCCGCATGATATATGCTTCCGGCACCCAACCGCCCTTGTTGCCGGAATTGACACACCAAGTCCATCCCGGCCACTCGCTGGCCTTGGCCACGATCCGGACCTTTTCCCCGATGTGCACCATCAATGGGTCGGGATACGACGCCGAATGCGGCGCCACGACCAGCCCCCGGCGGGCGTCAGTCTCGAACTGCCGGTTGTCTTCTTCCATGCCCTCATCGTCCTTGCCTGTCGGACCCGCCCGAGCGCCATCCGGCGCCATCCGTCGCGGGGGAACTACTGGATCTTCGTCATCACGACCCGTCGGCTTTGCAGCGGTCGGGTCAGCTGGCCGGTATACTCGAACCATAACGTTTCCGGCTTGTACCCGTCCTTCTCAAAATAGATGTTGTGCTCCTCGAAGGCGACGCCGTCCAGGGTGAACATCCCCAGCGAATCGGTCGCCGTGCTCAGACGGGCGTGGGAACTTTCAAACACCTTTACCCCGGCCAGGGCGATACTCGTGTCGGCTTCGGTTACCTTGCCGGTCAGAATCACCGATTTCTCCGGTGTCTCGGTTCTCTGGCACCCCGTCAGCAGGGCTGCCGCCGCCAGGATACCGAACATGATCGCTGCCATACGCATACCAGGCTCCTTCATTTGGCGACCAATCTAACCATCGGCCCCCGGTCGCGGTAGAAAAAAATGATGGCGGGGAGGCTCAGTTTGGATATATTGCCGCGCAGGGGCGGGCGCCTGGGCGATTGCCCTCGTTTGTTTTTCGATGGGCGACGGTATGTTTATAGATTATGTCGAGATAGAGGTTTCCAGCGGTCAGGGCGGCAACGGCTGCGTCTCGTTCCGGCGGGAGAAATATGTCCCCAAGGGGGGGCCCGACGGCGGCGACGGCGGCCGCG
>JAAZOE010000271.1 GCA_012797915.1 Candidatus Zixiibacteriota bacterium
ATACCGTCCCAGGCGGCATGGGTCCGCATCGGTCCGGTGTAGGCGTTGAAGGCGGTGATCATCTTCGGATCCATCCGCCCCACCGACAGGTAATAGGCCGTGCCGTCGTACCACGACTCCTCCCGGTATCCGCCGGAATACTGGTCAACCCATCGCCCCGACAGCGACCAGCCGTTGTCCAGCAGCCCGGTGGCGAACCCGACCGAAGTTTTCCGCATCAATCCCACGGTCGAATCCCCCTGCAAAAAACCGCCGTACCCGAACTCGGCCGAAAACCGCCTCGTCTGCGCCAGGGGACTGGTGAGCATATTCACCGCTCCGCCGAACGCGGCATCGCCGTACAGCGAGTTACCGACCCCGCGCTGCACCTGGATGTTGTCGACCGTTTCCGCGAAATCGGGCAGATCGACGAAATACAGGGCGTGGTCCTCCGGGTCGTTTAAGGGAATGCCGTTGATATAGACCGGCACCCGACGGCCGTCGAATCCCCGAATTTTCAAATAGCTGTATCCGGCCCCCCCGCCGGCGTCCGAATAGGCATAGAGATTCGGAGTCGTTTCCAAAAGCGCCGGGATTTCCCCGAAATCGTATTGCCGCTGAATCTCCGCCCGGTCGATGGTGGCAAACGGCACCGGGGTCTGTTTCTCCACCGCCCGTCCGGCGGTGACGGTGATTCCCTCCATCGGATAGATCTGTTCGGTCAGAACCACCGCGATCGTATCGGCCGCCGCATCTACCCGGATGGTCCGGGGAATATATCCGGCGTGGGAAAAGGTGATCGCTACCGGTTCGACGGCCGTCCGGATGACCCGGAATGCTCCAGTCTCATCCGTCTGGACGGTTCGCTCGACACGACTCGATTGGACGGTGACATGGCTGATCGGCTGCTGATGGTCGTCGACCACCCGCCCGACAAGCAGATTGGCTGCATAGAGGTCGGGGCAGGCGGATGCGACCATCACCAGCGCCAGAAACATGCGTGCATAGATCACGACGCGCTCCTTGTGAATGGTTTTTCCGCCGACCCGGATTGGTGGTAAGGAAAGCGGCCCTGACTCTGGCCCACGTGACTTCTCCATTTCCCTCCGCCGGTATGATCCGGATCAGGTTCCGGGGGTATAATCTCAGGCCGCTTCCGCGGCCACCCCCAACGGATGAAGTGAGTTATAAAAGAAACCGCCCGCCGGGTGTGGGGAGGAGAGGACGGCGGGCAGTTGAAACCGTGAACCGTTTCCCTCCGCCGGTATGACCCGGATCAGGTGCCGAGGGTGTATTCTCAGGCCCATTTGGGCCACCCCCAACGGTTTCCCGTATAACGTTTCGTCGACAATATATACGCCGCCGGACGAAAAGGGCAAGAGGATTATTGCCAAGGGCGTCCGGCCGATGTTACATTCTCTGACTCAAACCGAGGAGATCGATATGAAGGCCAAAGACAACGATGCCCGGAAGATAAAGGACGCCGTCAAAAAGTATTACGGCGACGCCCTGGCCGGGGCCGAACAAACCGCCTCACACAAAGGCCCGCCCGACAATAGCCTCGGGCAGGCCCTGGCCGGATACACTCCGGAACAACTCAAAACCCTCCCGCCCGGACTGGCCGAGACCTCATTTGGGTGCGGCAACCCGGTGGCGTTCCTCGAAGTGCAACCGGGCCAAACCGTCCTTGATCTCGGCAGTGGCGCCGGGATGGACCTGATCCTAGCCGCCGGCAAAGTCGGACCGTCGGGACACGTCATCGGCGTGGACATGACCCCGGTCATGATCGCCAAGGCGAACGAAAATATCCGGCGGTCCGGACTATCCAATATCGAAGTCCGCCAGGGGGAGATGGAAAACCTCCCCGTCGACAACGCCAGCGTGGATTGGGTCATTTCCAACTGCGTCATCAACCTTTCCCCCGACAAGGATCGGGTCTTTGCCGAAATTGCCCGGGTGCTCAAGCCGGGGGGCGGCATGGTCGTCTCCGATATCGTCACTCTGGGGCCGTTGCCGGCCGAGGTCCAACGCGACCTGACCGCCTGGTCGTCCTGCCTGGGAGGGGCGATGCTGGAGGCCGATTATCTGGCCTGCGCCGAACGGGCCGGCCTGACCGATGTCCGGGTCACCGAGAGGCTGGTGTATGATAAGAACCAGTTGTCCATCTTCGGTTCCAGCTGCTGTTCCCCCGGCGCCTGCGGTCCCTCCAAAGAGGTCACCGGCCGCCTGGCCGGTCTCATCGCCTCGGTAAAAGTCTCGGCCCGCAAGCCGGGTGGGGGTCGGTAGTCGGAATGATTCGCCTGTCGTTTGTCTCCGGAATCGCGACGGTTGTAATCATCATCGCCGCGGCGATGGCCTTGGCCGAACCGATCGACATCTCCGATTCCGCCGTCAGCCGGTTCCTGGCCCATCCGTTTCAGTTCGATTACACGACCATCAAAAACGACAGCACTCTGCGCCTGCTGGTCGATGCCGTCGATCGTCAGCTGACGACCGCCGAGTATCGCCAGCTCAAGGAGTTGATTTCCTCGCCGCAGGATTCGCTCGTTCGCGAGGAACACCGCCGCGAGATGGAAGATCGCTATCGGGAAATTTTAAGCGACGGCGTCCTGGCCGCGAAATTCCGTCAATGGCGGCAGACCACGTCCGACCCGGTCTGCCGGGCCTTCATCGATCTGGTCATGTCGCGGCGGGAAACCCTTCTGGCCGACCCCGGTCTTATCACCCAGGCCCAACAATTGGCTCGACGGATCGCCGATCGGTTGTATCAATTTCGGTTTGAGGTCGGCGGCAAGAGCTACCGGGGGACGGACATCGTCGCCCTGATGGAATCGGGTCAGGATCGCGACCTGCTGCAGACCTTGTACCGGATGCAAAACGATTCGGCGGCGATTCTGGCTCGCGACGCCGCCCGATTGTACGGTCTCTACAGCCGGATGGGGGAGGGGCGGGGATCACGCAGTTCCTTCGATTATTCCCTGTCCCGGCTGTCTTTCGGACGGTCGGAGTGGTACAAGATTGCCGAGGATTTGAAAGCCGCCACCGAGGCCGAATATCAGGCCTGCCTGACCGCGGTTCGCAATGAAACGGGAATCGCCTCACCCGCCTTTTTCGATATCGACCACTTTTTACGCCGGGGGATGCAGCTGCCCGACCGGTATTTCCCGGCGGCCACCGCCGATTCGACAGTGAAGAAACTCCTGGTCTCGGTCGGCCTCGATTCATTGATGCCGAAACTGGTGATCGTTAAGGCCGATTCCGCCCAATGGCCCGCCCTGGCCGTGCGGTTCGCGCCGCCGGATGATGTCCAGTTGATCCAAAGCAACCTGGGTGGATTCGCCTACTATCGACGGTCCGTCGCCGAAATCGCCCGGACCCTGCCGTGGGTTTTCGCCGACACGACCCTGCCGTTTTTGTTGCGGGACTATCCGGCCGGAACGGAGGAGATGCTGACTGGAACGTTCGAATCCTGGGCGCTGGACAGCGCCTTTCTGGCCGCCAATTTCGCCATCCCTCCGGATACCCTTGCCCGCTTCGTCGCCGTACATCGCTGGATGGCCGTTTTCCGCCTCCGCCAGCAGCTGGTCTACTTCCTGATGGAGTATTATCTGTCCGATGGCGCCATGACCGATCCCGTCCCGCTCTACTGGGCGCTGGAAAAATCTCTTCTCGGTGTGACCGACAGCTCCTATCAATGGATCGAAACGCTGTTGACCGGGACGCTCGAAAAATACCCGGACTGGGTCGCCCATCAGTTCGCGCGCATCAAACTTAATCAGATACTGTACAAACGATTCGGAGAAACCTATGCCGCCGACAGGCGAACCGGTCCGTTTCTGATAACCTCGTTTTGCCGGCCCGGGAGGGTACAAACGCTGGAGGATTTCGTAAAAACCGGTGGGGTCGAACGATTGTCGGTGAGCGATATCAAGCGTCAGTGGCGTCTGCGCTAGTTCACGCCCGTTCCGCGGCCCGATACAAATCCTTCTCCGCGGCGAATTGCGCCGCCAACTGGGCGCGGACTTCTTCCAGGCGGCCTTGATCGAAACCGAGGACCGCGGCCTGGGAAGGCATTTCCGGCACCGTCCCCGCAATCGCCTCCGCCGAAGATATCTTCCAACCTGCCAGCGTATTGGCGACATTGACCACGAACGCCAGGGGAATCGGCCGTTCATCTGGACCCTGGGGATGATGATGGTCCGCCACCGCCTGAACCAAAAGGCGCGGGAAGGCCCATTTCTGCAACAGCAACCGGCCGACTTCGGTATGGTCGAACCCCAGCTTTTCCTGTTCCAACTCCACATGCGTCCGTCCAGTTTGCTCGGCGGCAATCAGGACCGCCTGGTACTGGTCGGGGATTTTCTGCATCAGGACCAGCTTTCCGATATCATGCATCAGTCCGGCGAGAAACGCTTCCTCAACGCCCGGATGGTTGATTGCCTGGGCGATCAGGCGGGACGCCAGAGCCGCGGCCAACGTATGCTCCCAGAGGGCATCGCGGAACCGCCGGTCGCTCACCCCCTGGTAGAGGGTATGGGTGGAACTGGCCACGACCAGCGACCGCAAGGTCTTGAATCCCAGCAGGATAATCGCTTCTCGGAGGGTGTAGACTTCCTTGGCCCGGCCATAGAACGAAGAATTGGAAAGCCTCAGCACCCGGGCGACCAGCGATTGATCGACCATGATTGTCTTGCAAATGGTGTTCAGATTGGCGTTGATATCAGCCGTCAGGCTCATCAGTGATGATACGATGGCCGGCGAGGCCGGGAGATCGCCAATGGAGGATATGATTCGGTCCAGGGTTCGGTTGGATTGCGCCACAGAAGCCATAGAAATAAATGTTCTTTCCCCTTGAGAAGACAATATGTCCTATGATCTCATTTTCGGACTATTATGGAGAATGTTTACCGCTCGGCGACGATCCGGCGAGATTTATTTCCCGCCGCCGGTGATAGCCGCCAGTTTCTTGGCCTGTCGGCGACGGGTTTCCTCCGGCAACGGCCAGCGTCCGATCTCCTCCCGGAAAGATTCCAGATGACGGCAATGGCGGCCGTCCGGGCCGTCCGAACGACGGCAACATTCGGACAGAAAATAGGCCGCTTCCACGGCATTATAATAATTGCCCGGATGTTCCATCTGACGGCCGAGAATGGTTGCATACATTTCCGCCGCCTTTGGAAAGTCGCCCATCTTGAAGTACGCTTCCCCCAGCCCCCACAGGAACGTCATTCCGTCGGGATATTTTCGGTGCATCGAATCGGCCAGAGAGACGGCCTCGTCATATCGGCGCTCATTGATCAGCGCGTACAGCAAGGCCGCCCGGGCGGCGTCGGCCGATATCTCCGAGGAATCGATCGCCAGGGACAGCAAGCGCAGGCCGTCCTCCCGCTCATCCTCGAAAAACGGCGTCCAATTCAAAAGCCGGGTGCGCACCGATTTCCAGTACCGATAGGAACCCAGCCCCATGGCCAGATCATGAAACGAACGGTCCAGCCGATACGCCCGGCTGTAGAGTTTCCCGGCCGACAATCCTTGTCGCAATGCGCTCCAGCGATGACCGGCCCGGCCGTCGACTACCGCCCTCAAGGCCGCGGCCTGGCCGAGATAATACCAGGCCAGCGCCGAATCGCCCCGTTCGGCCAGAAATCGTTCCGCCGCCGCTTTCAGGCGGTCGACGGCGTCGATAAAGACCGGCCGCAGAGAATCGGACTCCGTTGCCGCCATCTGCGCCTGAAACAGCGTCGCCCGGCATAACTCGGCCATCGGGCCGACAGCATCACTTATGGGAAACGAGTCGACCACCGCCAAAGCGGAGTCGAAATAATCATTCAACAACAGCGAAAAGAAACCATCCAGTTGTTGCCTGATTTCGATCGGGAACCGGGTTTCATGATGGGATTCGGCCCCGGCCGGCCGGCCGGTGATTGCCGCCACAAGACAGAGGACTGCCGATAACAGAAAGCGCATGCTTCCTAAGTAGCATCGTATGGAGATTGAGGCAAATACTTTTCGAACACACTAAAAGGCGTTGACCATGCGAGTCAACAACTCCCGCGGCTCATCGGCCGGGGCAACCACCAGATAGACGACGCCGTTTTTCGTCCGGCCCAGGATACTGGTCTTGGAATCACAGCGGGCCAGCCACGGGCAGCCGTCAATCGTCTCCTGCGGCTCGGCGGGTAGTTCGAAATCATCGGCCGAGGCGACAAACAGCGTCACGGCGTTGCCGTTATCGCAGAGCAGGTTGATGCGTCCGAAGACCGTTCCCTCGACCGTGTCGACCGACACCGAGCGGATATGATCGATCGGGCACTTATCGGACGGTTCCAGATGCAGGCCGGTTTGCTGGTAGAGGAAATCCAGAGGCCCGGAACCGAAGGTAAACACGGCCGTGCCGCCGTCAGCATGTGCGTAATGGGCTTTGATGAACGATTCCAGAGGGGTGTGGCCGCGCCAGGCCGTGCCGGCCCAGAAGGCCCCGACGATCCCGAGGATTACGACCGCCGCGGCGGCAAATTTCCAGAGGGGATATTTAAAAGGGCGTTCGGCGACGCCGACCTCCCCGGCGGCATCAATCATATCCAGCTTGCGCAGGATATCTTGCTTGACTTTCGAGGTGTCGCAGGGATTGTGCCCCTTTTCCGTCACTAAGGTCCGGAACATCTTTTCGAATTCGTAGCGGGCCATGCAGTGGCGGCAGTTCTTGAGGTGTTTTTCGACTTCCACGACATCCAACTGATCGGCTTCTCGATCGATGACATCAAACAGAAGCCGCAACGCGTCTTTGCAATTCAATTCAATGGCTCCTTGATGTAACCGTGGCGCTGGGCGTAGTCGAACAGCGCCTTCTGCAGCAGTTTGCGTCCCCGATGTAGACGCGATTTGACCGTCCCGATCTGCAGACCGGTAATATCGGCGATCTCCTGGTAGGCGAATCCTTCCAGAAACGACAAGACCACGACCATCCGAAAATCATCGGGCAGCTCGCTGATGGCGTTCTTCACGTCGTCATCGAAAATCTTGGAAAAGAACTCTTTCTCCGGGTCCGCTGCGCCGGTGTTCTTGGCCAGCTGTCCGTACAAAAAACCGTCATCCAGATCATCCACCGCCACCGCCTGCGGCAGCTTGGCCGCCGAGCGGTAGTTGTTGATGAAGATGTTGGTCATGATCTTGAACAACCAGGCTTTGCAGTTCGTCCCTTCTTCGAATTTGTCAAAAAAGCGGTATGCTTTCAGCATCGTCTCCTGAACCAGGTCCTCGGCGTCCGCGTCGGTCCTGGTCATTCGCCTCGCCGTGCGCATGAGCGCATCTATGTGCACCATGGCTTCCCGTTCGAAACGGTCGCGAAGCCTCTTCGACTGGTGGTCAGCCATATCACTCCTGTCTTCCGGGATATCGGCCGACCATTCGTTACAACATCCGGCCGCCCGGAATTGTTCCCCCGGTCGTGGGATTTTCGTCAATCGTTCCGGCCCCCTCATCCGGCCGTCCGATGTCTCCACCCGGCTCAATTGACTCTTATCTCGACCCCGCTTGCGTTGATACCGGGATATCCTCACGGAGATGATTGCCCGGCCATCGCCGCAAGACAAACAAATATAAGCTATTTCACAAGCGGTGTCAACC
>JAAZOE010000027.1 GCA_012797915.1 Candidatus Zixiibacteriota bacterium
CGTCGGGGTCGGCGGGAGCGATGTTGGAGGCGGTGGCGGCCAAAGCGCGGCAGTACGCCAAAGAATTCACCTTTCGGGTACAGTGGGTGGATGGCCGCGACAATCGCGCCGCCGCGCCGATCGGCGGGATCCCCGATCTTCCGGACGAGTCGGGCCGCCGCCTGAAAGGGTCGCTCTCCCATCCGGACCCGCTTGCCGCCCCCCGCCATCCACAGCAACCCAAATCCGATTTATTTTAATCCGACGCGGTCGTTGCCGGTACAAGACAGTATGAGTTTACGGTTGCGCCCGGCCGGTAAATTCCGTACGTAAACGGCCGATAGAAACCAAGAGGAGTAAACAACGCGATGGATGCAACGGCTGTGAAACGGCACCTTCTTTCTGTCATCTTTATACTGGCCTTGGCCGGAGTTGTCGCCCCGTTGGGGGGATATGAGCTGGTCAGCGAGTACACGATCCCGCTGGATGAAAAAGACCATATCATGGGCTCGCTCGGCGACAACTTCCTGGTGTACAACCGGGGATACATGGTCCTGTACAACAACATGGGGAAACGGTTGTTCGACCGCAAGATCAACGGCGCGGTGACGCCGACGGTATCGCCCAACGGGAAATACCTCGGGTTGGTCACCTATGCCGGGAGCGGGCCGAACGAGTTCAAGACGGTCAAACTGGAGATGCTCGACATCAACGGCAAGGTCCTCTGGACGCTCAAGGAGCCGGCGGCCAACAAATTCATTCTGGCCGACAACGGCGGCATTTATGGGATCGAAGGGGTGGAGGGGATGTCCCCCACGCGCATCCACCTGTACGATCGTTACGGCGACCGCAACAGCATCATCCCGGTGAACAATTACCACGGCCTGACCATTTCTCCGTCGGGCGGGCGGCTGTTGGTGGATCGGGCGCTGGACGGCCTGGAGGTGTACGATACGCTGGGGAATCTTCTGGCGGCGCTGCCGACGGCCAAATTCTATCGGTTCGACCGGGACGAGCGGTACCTGGTGACCTTTTTCAACGGCGTCCTGCATGTCTATCAGGATTTGAAAGAAGTCAAGACCATCACCTCGGCCGAGATCGATTTGGAGGATATGGCCGTGGATGTCGCCGCCGACCGGGTCGTGCTGGCTTCGCCCAAGCGGTTGGAAGTGTTCCAACTGACCACGGGTGCGAAGACGTGGGAATTTCCGCTTCTGGAGGAGGAGAAATCGTTCACCTCGGTGGACATTTCCCGCGACGGGCAACGGATCGTCTGCGGCGTGGATATCAATCTGGGAACCGGCGTGGTCAAGGAGAAGCGCCATGTCGAGGGATACGTGTATTTATTCCCCATCGGCGGGCAGACGTTGGTTTCGCGGAAGGTGACCTACGGCCGCTGGGGAGTCGGTGTTCCCCGGGTGGTGTTTTCGGCCGGCGGTGGAGGGGTCATGATGGAGACCCGGGAAAACGTTGAAAAACTGCGGATCAAGTGAGGGCCGGAAAGGAAACGGCCTGCATAAATTCTGACTGTATCTGCCGCCGCCTTCGGGCGGCGGCTTTTTTATTCCCGTCATCGAAAAATCCAACCGCATGTCCGATAAGGGATTGTGAGCGGACCATAAATCGGGGTCAATTTTCGGGACCGATATTTTGTCCATGGCCGGGCGGGCACTGCCTTTGCTTCCTTATGAGGTCAGAAGACCATTTTCAAACGCGTGGCTGACGATGCTGGATACACTGAAGATCATACCTCTGGACAAGATCGTGGCTTTCGAGGCCCCTGCCGATGATCGCGTGGAGAGACTGGCCGCGGAGATCGAAGAGGAAGGAAAGCTGCATAATCCTCTGCTGGTGAAGCCTC
Organism: Candidatus Zixiibacteriota bacterium; assembly: GCA_012797915.1. GTDB lineage: Bacteria > Zixibacteria > MSB-5A5 > GN15 > JAAZOE01 > JAAZOE01. Next base: position 1,841 of record JAAZOE010000027.1, read on the forward strand.
TGGACAACCGGTATCTGCTTCTGGATGACGTGGCGGTGCTGGCGGCACTGAGCCGCCTGAACCTAAGACATGTGCCGATTCAGCCGGCCGATGCTTCGCTGGCGGTTCGCCCGTGGCAACGGGTGGTGGAGCACTGGCAGAAAGACGATCTTCTGGCTTACCTGCGGGCGTTTCCTCGCCAAGTGTCGTTGTCGACCGGCACCGGGCCATTGACGAGCCGGCAGGCGGGGGTGCGATTTCGGGATGTCGGTTCCTATCGCCTGACCTTTTCCTCGGATTCGTTTTTCACCCGGTGCGACATGATCTGCCGGTTGATTGCTTCCTGCGGCCATGCCGGGGGAGGGTTCCGGGCCAAGCTGGCGCTGGATGATCCCGATCCGTTACGGTCGTTTCCGCAGGCGACGGCCGCCGTATACCCGCCGTTCTTTTCGCTGGACGAGCTGGCTGCAATTGCCGGCGGCCACGTTCGTTTGCCGTATGGTCTGATTCGGATCGATCAGCCGGGGCGGATTCTGGGAATCGATTTCGCTTTGGAGATTCTGCAGGAGACGGCGCCGCTGGAGGAAAAGGAAGCGTTTTTGAAGGAGTTGATACGGATGCGAATGGCATCCGATCGGACGGCCTATTATGACGGTTACGTCCTGGTGCTGAATAATTAAGACGAGACCTCCCCTGCGTATAGAAACGGCCCGGCAGTCGCCATGACTCCGGGCCGTTCCCGTTTCTTAAACGATGATTGCCCTTGATAAGGGAAACACAAATGCCCGGATTGCAGGCAATCCGGGCTACCCCGACCTCATCAACCTGTGTCCCGTCCGCAAAAGGCGGACGGGGGAAAGGTGGTTACTGCGCTTTGGAGGCGGCGGCTTTGGTTCTGGCCGAGGCCTTGGCCAGACGTGATTTCAGTCGGGCCGCGCGGTTCTTGTGCAGGATCTTCTTGCCCCGGGCTTTGTCGATCTCGGAATAGAGGGCTTTCAGATCGACCTCTTCATTGCCGGCCAGTTTGGCCCGGGTTTCCTTCAGCGTCCGCCGGAGAACCGTCTTGTTGGCGATGTTCCGGGTCCGGGCGGCGGCGGCCTGAATCAGGCGCTTCTTGCAGGACTTATGGTGTGGCAAAAAAACTCCTTTCGTTTTCCCTTCCAAAGACCTACAATATAATGTTTGCCGGACCTCTGTCAATAGAGTAAATGACCGCAAAGTCAGGATTTACCAAAGCGTTTTCGCGCGTCGCCCTGGGGACCCTGGTTTCCCGGGTCCTCGGCCTCGTCCGCGAGCAGGTTTTTGCCCACCTGTTTGGGGCCGGTATGGCCGCCGATGCCTTCTTTGCCGCTTTCCGGATTCCCAATCTGCTGCGAGACCTGTTCGCCGAGGGGGCCCTTTCCTCGGCCTTCGTCCCGGTGTTCAAACAAGACATGAAAGAGAAGGGGAATGCCGCCGCGTTTGAACTGGCTCAGGTCTGTTTCACCGTCCTGACTATCGTGCTGGCCGTCATCATCATCGTGGGGGCTCTCCTGTCGCCGTGGCTGGTGAAAGTCATCGCCTTCGGGTTCGGCGACATCCCCGGCAAGGCGGAACTGACCACCCGGCTGACAGTCATCATGTTCCCGTTTCTGCTGCTGGTGGCGCTGGCGGCCCTGGCCATGTCGATTCTCAACTCCTTCGACCGGTTCGGCATCCCGGCGGTCGCTCCGGCACTATTCAACCTCGGCTCCATCGCCGCCGCCTACTTCATCTGCCCCTATATGAAGGAACCGATCGTGGGGATGGCGCTGGGGGTGCTGTTGGGAGGATTGGGACAATTCGTCATCCAACTGCCGAGTCTGCACCGGATCGGCTTCCGGTTCCGGTTCAAACCGGATTTCCCTCACGAGGGTTTGCATCGGGTGGGTAAGCTCATGTTGCCGATGGTCAGCGGTCTGGCCGCCGGACGGGTGAACATCTTCGTCAATACCCTCTTGGCCTCGCTTCTGGCCGCCGGATCGGTCTCCTACCTGACCTATTCGTACCGGATTATGCACCTGCCCCTGGGGATGATCGCCGTCGGCTTGGGGACGGTGGCCTTGCCGAAAGCCTCGGAGCAGGCGGCCAACAACGACCGGGCCGGAATTGCGGCCACGTTTTACCGGTCGGTACATCTCTGTTTCTTTCTGGTCTTCCCGGTGGCGGCTTATTTCATCGCCTGTGGCGTGGATGTCGTCGCCATTTTGTTTCAGCACGGGAAGTTCGGTCCGGAGGATACGCTTAACACCTATTATGCCCTCAACTGGTACAGCCTCGGCTTGATCGGTTTCGCCGGAGTGCGGGTGACCGCCCCGGTGTATTATGCTCTCAAGGATGCCGTCCGGCCGATGCGGTATTCGATCATTTCGGTGGGGGTCAACCTGGCGGCCAATTTCCTGTTCATTCCGTTTTTCAATTTCGCCGGCCTGGCGGCGGCGACCACAATGGGTGGATTGGTCAATTTCGCGCAATTGCTTCATACTCTTCCGCGAATGGTGCCGGAGGTCAGTCTCCGTCGGGTCATGAGTCTGTTCCTGCGGGCGGTGGCGGCGGCAGGTATAGTCGGGCTGGCGATGTACCTCATCGGCAAACATCCATGGATGACCGGCCTGGGGGACCATTTCAAGGGCCGGCTGTTGCGCCTGACGATTCAGTTTGTCATCGGGGCCGGCGGGTATTTTATTATATCATATTTGCTGGGGAATATCCCCGCGTTGCGGAGCACGAAGAGACACTCATAAGACAGGAAAGAAACCGATGTTCGGCTTTCGGTATCCGGCCGTCATCGTTTTGTGCTGTGTGGCGGCCGGCACGCTGGCGGGGCGGTATGGTTCACCCGGGGTGACGATTCTATCCGTCTTGGCAGTCGGCGTTTGCGCCGCGTTGGTTTTCGCCTATGTGCGGCAGTTGCGGCCGTATTTTGTCCTCCTTTTGGCGTTGGGGCTTTTTTTCGGGGCCTGGAATCGTGCCGCCGACCGGTATCAAACCATTCCGCCCGATGACGTCTCCCGCCTCATCCCGGCGGAAACGAAGGTGTTGTTTTTCGGGCGGGTGACGGCCTGGCCGGAAATCAAGAGAGAGAAGACGCTGCTTACCTGCCGGATCGACTCCGTGGTTGTCGCCGACAGCATCCATATCGTTTCCGGTCAGGTCCTGGTCGTCATCCGCCGCCCAACCACCGGTTACGCCCTCGGCGATCGGATTCGTTTCCAAGGGAGACTGATGGTCCCAAGGCCGGGCGGCTTTCTGGGAGGCTTTGATTACGGCCGGTACCTGGAAAATCGCGGCATCCGGGGGGTGATTACCCTCGCCGACCCGGCCCGGGTGGCTATGGCCGACCGGGTCGAGAACCGGGCTGCCAGGGCGGTGGCCGGCATTCGCCATTGGATCATGAAGACCTTCACCGCCGATCTTGGCCCTGTCTCCGCAGCCATGGCCACCGGTTTCCTGATCGGGGAAACGCGCGACATTCCCGAATCGTTGTATCAGGCGTTCCGTTGCACCGGCACCATGCA
>JAAZOE010000272.1 GCA_012797915.1 Candidatus Zixiibacteriota bacterium
GAGCTGGAGCAGTTCGAGGCCAAGCTGACAGCCTTGGGGCTGATGGAGCGGTTTGGGAATTTCGTCCGCGGCGGGCATTGGCGCGGATTTTTGGCCAAATACGCCGAGGCCAACCTGATGCATAAAAAGATGCTGGCGGTATCCGACCGGTATCATGAACTGTCGGCCCGGCCGCAACTCGACCTCGGCGATCTGGCCCGCATCCGCGATCTGCTCTATGCCGGGCAATGCAACTGCCCGTATTGGCACGGCGTCTTCGGCGGCCTCTACCTGCCGCATCTCCGCCAGGCGGTGTACCGTTGTCTGGTGGAGGCGGAAGCAATTGTCCAGCGCCTGTCCGGCCGAACGTCCGAAGTCGTCTGCGAAGATCGCGACCGGGACGGACATCCCGAGATCGTTTTCTCCGGCCGGTATCTGGGGATGGTTGTCTCGCCGCACGACGGCGGCCGAATCCTCGAGCTCGACTGCCGGGAAACGGGCCATAATTTGACCGATTGCCTGTCCCGTCGGCACGAGGGGTACCATCACAAGTTGCTTGATCGTCACGGCGAATCCAACGGGGAAAGCGCCAAGTCGATTCACGATCTGGTGCTGGTGAAAGAACCGGGACTGGAGCGGCTGCTGGTGGAAGACCCGTATCTCCGCCGCCCGTTGACCGATCATTTTATTCCCGCCGAGACCTCGCTGGAGGATTTTTCCGCCGTGCGATATGCCGAATTGGGGGATTTCGTCGATCAGCCGTTCGATCATTCCCTCCGTGAACGGGAGGACGGATACGAACTTGTCCTCAATCGGACGGGGAGGGTCGGGCGGGATGGACACACCGTGCCCGTGGCTCTGACCAAAACGATCCTCTTCCCCAAACTGGGGAATATCATCAGTGTGGAATATCGAGTCGTCCCGGCCGGTCCGACCGATATCTCGGCCATGTTCGGGGTGGAGTTCGATTTTAACCTGCTGGCGCCGGAGGCGGATGATCGCTATGCGGTCATCGACGGCGTCGTGCCGGATAAGGCGTATTTGGCGGCCTCGGCCGAGACCCCCGCGGTCCGAAGGGTCGTCTATCTCGACCGGTATCAGCAGGTCGGGATTGCCATCGAAGCCGACCGCCCGGCGCGATTGTGGCGGATGCCGATTTATACCGTCTCTCTGTCGGAGGCGGGATTCGAAAAAGTGTTTCAGGGGAACTGCACCCTGTTCCTGTTCCAGCCGGCGTTTGCCGCCGGTGAGGAATTTGCGGTCCGCTTTGCGCTGTACGCCGGACCGTTGTCGAAACTGCCGGAGAACCATCCGGCCGGCCGCGTGGCGGCCAATCATACCTGAACGAAGACCGTGATGGGGGCTGATCGAATCACTGCGGCCTAGTCCAGGGGGCGTTTTCCGTTATCGTGCAATAAGGTGGAGAGCCGCCTGTGCTGTTCAACTCACTGACGTTCGTCGGGTTTTTCGCCGTTGTGTACGGCGGGTATTTGCTGCTGCGGCGCCGTTATATTCGTCAAAATTACTTCCTGCTTGCCGCCAGCTATGCGTTTTATGGGTTCTGGGACTGGCGGTTTCTCGGTTTGCTGCTGGGCGTAACAATCGTCAATTTCCATGCCGGACGGTTCATTTCGCAAGCGGATAATCCCCGGACGCGAAATGGATGGCTGGCCGCGGCTCTGGTCGTCAGCTTCGGCACGCTCGGGTTTTTCAAGTACTTTAATTTCTTCGCCGAATCGGCGGCGGAGGTGTTGCGCCTGGCCGGCTTGGCCGCCGACCCGGTGACCTTGAAGATCATCCTTCCGGTCGGGATTTCTTTCTTCACTTTTCAGTCGCTGACCTATCCGCTGGATCTGCATCGGAAGCGGCTGCAGCATGCGGCCTCGTTCCGGGACTTCGCCTTGTTCACCTCCTTCTTCCCGCAAATCATGGCCGGTCCGATCGAGCGGGCGGCGAATATGCTGCCTCAATATGCCAAGCCCCGGGTCATCGATGCGGCCCGGATCAATGCCGGATTGTATCTGATCCTGTGGGGTTATTTTAAGAAGGTGGTCGTCGCCGACAACGTGGCTCCGATTGCCAACCGGATTTTCGACAACTACCAGCAATTCCAGGGACTGGATATAGCCTTCGGCGTGCTGGCCTTCGCCGTTCAGCTGTACAGTGATTTTTCCGGCTATTCCGATATCGCCCGCGGACTGGCCAAGATGATGGGATTTAATCTGATGGTCAATTTCAAGCTTCCGTACCTGGCGGTCAACCCGGGGGATTTCTGGCGACGGTGGCATATTTCTCTGACCAGCTGGTTTCGCGATTATCTGTGGTGGAATCTGGCCAAGAAGATTCCGGTCGGGGGCCGCGGATGGAATCAAGTGCGTTGGAACGGCGCTCTCGTGTTCGTCTTTCTGGTCAGCGGTTTGTGGCATGGCGCCGCCTGGAACTATGTCCTCTGGGGCGGGTTTCATGGTCTGTTGCTGGTGGTGTACGGTCTGTATGAGCGCTACCGAGGGGAGCGGCCCGTCCAGGTTTCATTCCCCCGCTTCCGCACATTCGTCGCGATGACCGGGACATCCATGATGGTGATGACCGGCTGGGTGTTGTTCCGGGCGACCTCGATGGATCAGATCGTCGGCATGCTGAGTCGGGTTGGTCTGTCGGCGTCGGATCAGACCGCGGCCATGGCCGGCGAACTCCTTTTCTTTGTCTGGCCGATGATTCTGGTGGAGCTGTGGCAGCATTTCCGGCGCGACCTGTTGATCGTCCTGCACTGGCCGCAATGGGTGCGGACGCCGCTGTATGCCGCCCTGTTGATCGCCATTTTCGTCTATGGTGTCCGGACAGCCACCGAGTTTCTCTATTTTCAGTTTTAGGAAAGATTGATGTGAGATCGGCATGATCGGCAAAGGCGCAAAAAACCTTCCCAAGGAAGCGATTCCTCCCTGCTCCCGCGGTCGTTTGACGGCCGTCATCGCCGCTGCGCTGATTATCGTTGCCGTCTTCAACATTGTGGCCTGGTGGTATCTGGAACGGTATACCCCCAACACCGGATATCTGCTTATCCGCGCCAAATGGGCCCTGCTGGCGAGTCTGAAAAAGCCGATCGACCTGCTGATTCTGGGCGATTCCAGCGGCAACCAGGGGGTCGATCCCGAAACGCTCCGGGACAACCTGGGCATCACTTCCGTCAACCTTTGCACCATCGGGGATGCCCTGGTACTCAACGACGCCTGGATGCTGGAGGAGTATATCGGCCGTTTCGGACCGCCGAGGGCAGTGCTGGTCGTCCACGGATACGATATGTGGTCGAGGGATATCAATGTCAGCGTCTTGTCCAAGATCCCCGGTTCCTGGTGGCGCCGTCGGCCGGACCTCGGTTTCGGCGTCAAAAACCGGATTCGGGTAATTCTGAACCGATATGTTCCGCTGTATGCCGAGACCGCCTCGCTGGGCTGGGTCATTCGGCATCCCGGATCGGCGTTTCCGTCCCGCCTCCCCATGCGGCCGGATGGTTTCATGGTCGAAACGACCGCCGAACCGGACCGGGTGAAACAGGATGTCGAGGTCCACCTCCAATTCATCCGGCAGCAGGAACGGGTGTTGTCGGACGTAAACCGGGCGGCCCTGAGGCTTATAGTCCAATTGGCCGAGGCGAACGACTTCGATCTCTGCCTGGTTCCCGGGCCGATCTATGACTCCCTGGCGTCCGATTCCGCCTTCCTGGTGTACTTCGCCGCCGTCCGGGACACGCTGGCGGCGGTGACGGCTTCATCGCCCCATACCCGTTTCCTGCTGACTGCTCCGGTGACCTTTCCGGCCGAACGGATGCAGTCGGCCGATCATATCGTGGGCGCCGCGGCGGCCGAGTTCACCTCCCGCCTGGCCGAGCGGATGCGCTCGATGTGTATCGATGACAATCTCGACTCCTCATCCACCGGTTGCCGCTGAACTCACTTGGCCGGACAAAATCATTTGCCCTCCTGCCGGTCGTCCCGTATCATATCCAATCTTGAACGAATGAACGGAGATGACGATATGCAGAATTTCACGTTTTATCTTCCCACGAAGATCATATTCGGAACCGGAACGATCGACCAGGTCGGCCCGGAGGCGAGAATGCTCGGCCGTCGGGCGATCATCATCACCGGACGGCGGTCGGCCTCGGCGTTCGGCATCGTCAATCGGGTGACCGATTGCCTCGAACGGGAAGGGGTGGCGGCGGTGGTTTTCGACAAGATCGAACCGAATCCCCGTTGCACCACGATCGATGCCGCCGGCGAGCTGGCCCGCCAAAACGGATGTGACTTCGTAATCGGGTTGGGGGGCGGGTCGCCGATGGATGCCGCCAAGGGAGTGGCCGTGGCCGCCCTTGAGGCCAAACCGATCTGGGACTTTATCAAGCACGGACCGGTCCCGGTTCGGCCGATTGTCCAGGCGTTGCCGATCATGGAAATTCCGACGCTGGCGGCGACGGGATCGGAGGCCGATTGCACCGGGGTCATCTCCAATTGGGAA
>JAAZOE010000273.1 GCA_012797915.1 Candidatus Zixiibacteriota bacterium
GCATGTGGTATTCCGGAAGTTCCTCCGGCCGCTACCGCTCGCGAAGCTCCTCCGGCGGAGGACAGGGCCAGGCCATCCTCATGATCGTGGCCATCGTCTTCGCCATCCTGGCCCCCATCATGGCCCGATTGCTCTATTTCGCCATCTCCCGCCGCCGGGAATATCTGGCCGATGCTTCCGCCGCCAGATTGACCCGCTACCCCGAGGGTCTGGCATCCGCTCTGGAGAAAATCGCCGATTCAAAAGAGGATCTCCCTTCGGCCAATGCCATCACCGCGCCGCTGTACATCGTCAATCCGCTCAAAGACAAGGGCCGGAAACTGTCTGATTTGACCAGCACCCATCCGCCCATCTCGATGCGGATTAAAATCCTCCGCGGCATGGCCTCCGGTGCGGGATACAACAATTACCAGGAAGCATACAGCCGCGTTACCGGTCAAAAATCCGCCGTGATTCCCCCCTCCGGCCTAAAAAAAACCGAGTCTGTCCCCATCCGCCGGGCAGAGGCAGGCGCGGAAACTGCCCCGACGCCGCGCAGCCAGCAACGCCAGGTCGGCGATCTCATCCGCGCCGTCAATCAATTCCGTTTCCTCACCTGCACCTGCGGCCTCAGAATCAAGATACCGCCCGATTTCACTCAGGCCGTTCTCCCCTGCCCGGGCTGCGGGGCCTCCCTGGCCGTCCCGGCCGTCGGCGTCCAGACCATCGCCGAAATCCTGGAATCGGCTGCCCCGAAACAAGCTCCGGACCAGCCGAAATCCAACGGGTAAGAATACCTTTCACTCCGCAACGCGGGGGACGGCCCTCGCCGTCCCGCCGGTCGAAGTAATAATTGTCTTGAGGGCGATTACAGCTGGATGAGATACTGTAATTTGAGGAAGAACTGCCGCGAGGCCATAAGCCATTCCGCCTGCTGGGAAGGAACCGTTCCCCGGAATCGCTGATAATCATACGTCGAGCCGATATAAAACATCGAAAAGGGGTTCAGGCGAAACGAGATCAGTGGATCGATCTGCCAATCGCGCTCGAAATCATCGTACTGTACGATCAGGCGAAGCGACAACTCGCGGGTAAACTGATATGACGTTTTCCACCGGGTGATATATCCCTGGTACAACCGCTTGCCCGTATACCGTTCGTCGCTCTTGTTGAATTCCAATTGCGGTTCGATCCTGAGCCGGTCGGTCGGCTTAAGACTTGCCCAGACCTCCAGATAGGTTTCGTCCCCCATGACCGGAGGATTTTGCCTCCGGGCGATCGTGTGCCCACGGATCACCTCGAAACCGAATTGCACCCGGTGGCTGAAATCGCTTTCCGCGCCCACCTCCACCCGCATAATTTCGGGGAAGTACAACTCCTTGAATCGCTCCCGGCTGCGCATATAACTGGCGAAGACGAAGGTTTGTCCTTTAAACTGCCCCGACACCTCCAGCCAGGCCCACTCATCCTGACGGCGGTTGTCGAAATTCCAGACCCGCTCCACATTGGATTCGATAAACAACCGGTCCAGAATGCCGGCATCGATGAAAAACGTGTATTCCCCCCAGAATCCCCCCTGACGGCGATTGTTATTCGTGTCGAACCCGAGATCGGCCCGATACGCCGGGCTTCGTTCGGTATAGTTCAACTGGGCGGAAAAATGACGGCCGTCCCTGGCCAGGCGGCCGAAGGCGGCGTGCCCGGAAAATTCCTCTCCGTCGAAAATCGCCGTCCGCCGATCTTCGTCGAAGCGGATCCCCTCCAACTTCGCCGTCAGCGTCGAGTCTTCGGGTTCACGGGTGAAACTCCTGGCCGTCTGCCATTCGAAACGATAGTTTTGTGCAAGTCGAACCGCGCCATCGAGGCCGGCGAACGTCCCGGAACCGCCCCTGTCGAACCGACGATCCGTGGCCGTCAAGCCGATATAAGAATCTTCTCCGAACGTCCGGCGCAGACGCAGAACTTCGGAAACGCTTTTCCCGGCCAGCACCGACCGGCTCGATTCGACGAACGGCAGGATGATCGGCGACCGTTCATCCCGGGCGACAAGGAACGCCACGTTGGTCCGTCCCGGCCTCCCCGTCACCTTCGCCGCCACCTGGGGATCGTTGATCATCCGGGTATAGACCGCGCTCAACTCCGTCTCGAACAGGTCGCTCCCTTCCTGGAAAAACGGCCGCCGCTCCGAATAGTACAGCGCATTGGTGGTGTTGACTTCGATCTGGGCCGCATCCGCTTCCACCTGGCTGAAATCGGGGTTGAACGTCGCCTCGGCGGTCAAATCAGGGCCGATGGAGTACTTGCCGCTCAACGAAAACTCGCCGTCGGGATCGTCATTCACAAAGGCCCGGTCCGCCTCTTCATCATCGGAGAGCGCCCCCCGCTGATATCCGATTACCGACGGCAGAATCTCCCAGCCGCTCCCCCCTTTGACGCCCGTGATCCCGGTTGCCGTTCCCCATTGACAGGGCCAGCATGGCTCATTGCGATCGTAGGCCGCCCAGGAATACTGCCGGCGGCGATCCCGCGGGTGATTGCGCCAGAAATCCACCCGCCAGCTCTGCCCGGTTCGGTTCGGAAAACGGAGACTCGCAAACGGAATGGCGATTTCCACCTGATATCCGGAATCGGTCACCCGCGCCGCCGACGTCCAAATGAAATCATAGCGGCTATCTTCATCTCCGTTGCGGGACCAGATAATATCTCCCTGGATGCCGTACGGATTGACGAAAAACTCATAAGCCCAGGCGGCGTCGCCGTAGGTGTCCAGCAACAGCGCGATGTTGTCATCCCCGAAGATATTGTCCCGCTCGCCATAGGTGGCCCGGAGGGTTTTCGGATCGTCATGGCAGATAAACGCCACATACAGATTCTGATCGTCGTAGGTCAGCATCCCCTCGGTCTTCACCGGCGGTTCGGTCTGATCGCCCGGAAAATGCTCGGCGAAATTTCCGGCCCGCACGGCCTGCCGCCATCCCGCCTCGTCCAAGTTGCCGTCCACCACGATCTCCACCGCCGTACGGGAAGCGACCAGGGTGGGACGCTTCGTCGGTTGATAGGCGTTCGTCTCACCCCCGATGACGGCCCATAGCCACGTCGTTGCGAAAATCAACCGAATAACTGTGCGCAATGGCGTATACACGGATGGCAGTCCTTTCGTGCTTTTTATTGAACCCAACATACATCCCCTGCGTCCCCGGGGAAAGCAGAAAACGTTGACCCGATTCGTTGACCGCCGTCCGGGGTTGATGTCGATATTCTGACGGGTCGCCAAGCCGTTTTGTTTCGCTCCTCCGGCCGAAAAGGGTTGCCAAGTCGGGCCGTATCGCCTATACTCCGGTCGCCTGTGGAAACCAGATGTGAGGAAACAATGATGGATATCGCCGAATTCGCCATGAAGATGGAAATGGATGGAAAGGCCTATTACGAAAAACAGGCCGCTATCGCCTCGAGCCCGGAACTGAAGAAGATTCTGCTGACACTGGCCGAGGAAGAGGCGACCCACTACCGCTTCTTCAAGATGATGAAGGAAAACCCCGATGGTTTGACCGCGGCCAGATTCACCGGCTCCGAAACCCTGTCGCGCGTGAAAAATATTTTCGAGGATATGGCCCGTCAGACCGACCTGGCGC
>JAAZOE010000006.1 GCA_012797915.1 Candidatus Zixiibacteriota bacterium
ACGCGGGCGATCAGCTCTTCCGTTTTCTCGGTCATTCCCTTGACGATCAAAAGGGCCTCCTCGGCCTTTTCGACGTGCCCTTCCCACCGGTACACCGACCGGACCTTCTCGATGACATTCACGCAGGCAGCCAGGTTTTCCTCGATCAGGGTCGAGGCGATCTGCTCGGCCACCTGGATCGGGGCGGTGATCAGGGTAACACTGTGTTCGCTCATCTGTGCAACTTTCTCTTTAAGACTTTTTCGATATCATCCACTTTTCCGGTCAGCCGCCTGGCCGCTCCCTTGCGGTCATCGATGACAATCGAGGTATAGACCCGGTTATGAGACCGCCGCATCGTCTGGTGGCACCTCTTGACCAGCGCCATCACCTCGTCCCAATTGCCCTCGACCACGGTCGACATCGCGGTCACCGTATAAGGAAGCCCCGAACGGTCGATAATGTCAATTATTTTTGCGACCTCCCGAGCCAAAGATTCCTTGGCCCCGACGGGAAAAATCGAAAACTGGGCCAGCATACAGACTCCTTTCGAACGCCGGTTTCGCGTCTCTCTCCTTATACGCGGCCGCCGGCGCCGATCTATCCCTGTCTTTGCGGGTACAGCGGGAACCGCCCGCAGAGTTTCCGGACATCCTCGGCCACCGCCGCCGTCACCTGCGGATCGCCCAGATTCTTGACCACCCGGTCGATGAATCCGGCGATCTGTTCCATTTCCGGCTTCTTCATCCCGCGCGTCGTAATCGCCGGAGTCCCCAGCCGCACGCCGGAGGTGACGAACGGCTTGGCCGGATCGAACGGAACCGTGTTCTTGTTGGCCGTGATGTTGGCCTCGTCCAGCGCCTTCTCGACCATCTTCCCGGTGACCGCTTTGCCGTCGGCCCGGGTCCGCCCGATGAACGACATCAACATCAAATGGGTATCGGTGCCGCCGGAAACCAGCTTATGGCCGCGATCCATGAGACCCTTGGCCAGATGGGCGGCATTCTCCACGATCTGCCGCTGGTAGACCTTGAATTCCTCCGACTGGGCCTCCTTGAAGGCTACCGCCTTGGCCGCGATGATATGCATGAGCGGACCGCCCTGAATCCCCGGCATGACCGTCCGGTCCAGATCCTCGGCATACTGAGTCTTGCACATGACCATCCCACCCCGCGGGCCGCGAAGGGTTTTGTGGGTGGTGGTGGTCACGAAATCGGCGAATGGCACCTGTGAAGGATGCAGGCCGGCGATGATCAACCCGGCAATATGGGCAATATCGACCATCAGCAGCGCCCCGGCCGCATCGGCCGCTTCCCGGAACCGCGCGAAATCGAGCCGGCGCGGATAGGCTGAGGCTCCGGCCACGATCAGCTTCGGTTTCACTTCCGCCGCCTGCCGGACCAGCTTGTCGTAATCGATCACCTCCGTGCCCGGTTCGACCTGATAAGGAACGATATTGTACAACCGGCCGGTGAAATTGATCGGGTGGCCATGGGTCAGATGTCCGCCGTGGGACAGATCCAGACCCATGATCGTATCCCCCGGCTTGAGCACCGTGAAATAGACCGCCATGTTCGCCTGGGAACCGGAATGCGGCTGGACATTGGCATGCTCGGCCCCGAACAACGCCTTGGCCCGCTCGCGGGCCAGGTTTTCGGCGATATCGACGAATTCGCAGCCGCCATAGTACCGTTTGCCGGGGTACCCCTCGGCATATTTATTGGTCATGACCCCGCCGGCGGCCTCCCGGACCGCCTCCGAGACGAAATTCTCGGAAGCGATCAGTTCCAGCTTATGCGCCTGCCGTTGCGCCTCCGAGGTCAAAGCCTCATATAGTTCCGGGTCAACTTGCTTAACGTATGACACAGGTGACTCCTCTTCCTTTATTCCTTTTCCGAAATCCCCGAACCTGGAATCTTGGCCAACCGTCGGGCATGCCGGCCGCCTTCGAAGTTGGTATTAAGCCACTCTTTAAGAATTCCTTCCAACTGACTGACATCGAGATACTTCGACGATAACGTCAAGACGTTGGAATCGTTATGCGCCCGGGCCAGATGAGCCATCTCGGGATTGAAAACCAGGGTCGCCCGAACGCCGTCAATTTTGTTGGCGGCGATGTTGACGCCGTTGCCGGTCCAGCAGACCGCCACCCCTCGGTTGACCTCTCCCCCGGCCACCGACCGGGCCACCTTGGCGGCATAATCGGAATAATCGACCGAGGTTTCTGAATCGGTGCCGAAATCGACAACCTCATATCCCCAAGCCTTGAGTATCGCTTTAATCTTCTCCTTCAACTCAAAGCCTTTGTGGTCTGAACCAAGCGCGATCTTCATATCACCAATCCTGCCGTTACCGCACGAACGTCAGCCAGTGGTGCTCATCGGGCATCCGGCCTTCGACGATGTCGAAGAACCGCTTTTGGAGTTTCTTCGTGTATTCGCCGGCTTTGCCGGTGCCGATTTCGATGCCATCGATCCGGGAAATCGGCGTGATCTCGGCCGCCGAGCCGGTGAAGAAAACCTCATCGGCGATGTACAGCGCCTCGCGCGGAATCGGCTGTTCGATAACCTTCATCCCGGTCTCGTACGCCAGCGTGATGACCGTGTTGCGGGTGATGCCGGGCAGGATGGAACAGCAGAACGAGGGCGTCACCAGCGCGCCCCGCTGGACGACGAAGATGTTTTCGCCGGACCCTTCCGAGACCATACCGCGGGTATCCAGCGCGATCCCCTCGACATACCCATGCGAGATTGCCTCCAGTTTAATCAGCTGGGAGTTCATATAGTTGGCCCCGGCTTTGGCCATCATCGGCATGGTATTGGGAGCGTTGCGGTTCCAGGAGGATACGCAGACCGATACCCCGTTGTCCATGGCGTCCTCGCCCAAGTATTTACCCCAGGACCAGGCCGCGATGGTGACGTCAACCGGGCATTTGCGGGGATCGACGCCAAGGGTATCGTACCCGCGATAGACGATCGGGCGGATGTAGCATTCATTAAGTTTATTGACTGCGATCAGACTCAGGATGGCCTCGTTGATCTGGTCTCGGGTGAACGGGATTTCCATCCGGTATATCTTGGCCGAATTGAACAGCCGGTCGGTATGTTCCTGGAGGCGGAAACAGGCCGGCCCTTTGGGGGTGTTGTAACAGCGCATCCCCTCAAAAACCGATGAGCCGTAGTGGATAACATGGGACAGGACATGAATTTTGGCGTCATCCCAGTTGACCATTTTGCCGTTCATCCAGATTTTGTCTGCTTTATTGAAAGGCATAGCCACTCCCGCATTGAATGTTCATCATGACGTGGAGGGAGTATAGTATAATAGAGAGGCCTTTTCAAGGCCAAAATGGCCCCCCAGACGACGCTGTATGACTTGTCGATCTGAATGGCGGACAAAAAGAAAGGCGGGTTGAAAACCCGCCTTTCGCCGTCTTATTGGCACCCTTGGACCGGCGGCGGTCCTGATCGGAAAATATATGTCACCAGAAATACCGCATCACCGACGTTGACCTTGCAGTCCCCGTTCGTGTCGCCGACCACAATCGGGTCGGGCGCCGGCCCGCCCCGGAAGATGTAGGTGATGACAAACACCGCATCGCCGATGTTCACCTCGCCATTCGAGTTGGTATCGCCGTACAGCCACAATCGAAGCTGATTAACCGTCGAGGCCGGCGTGACGCCGCCAAAGAGGTCGGAAGCCGTGACTTTCCAATAGTACACCTTCCCCAACGATAACGATTCGGGCATGGTGTAGGTCGTATCGGTCAACAGGGCGGAGGAATCGGCATTCGTGAAGGCCTCGTTGTCGGCCCACACCAGGCGGTACCGGACGGCGTCGTGCAAATCGCCGTCCGCGCTGGACCGCCAGACGAAGGTCGGCAGCGGATTCACCAGAATGGTATCATCGACCGGCAAAACCAGATCAAAAGCAGCCGGAAGCTGATTGCTGGAATTGACCCAGAACGACGCCCCCGGGCTCCAGGAACCGCTTTCAAATCCATCGTTGGCCTGCGCCCGCCAGAAATACTCCTGGTCGTCGGAAAGCGCCGGCGAGACCGTCCACGCGGCCGATCCGGACACCGCCGGCCATCCGCTGGTTTCGGCCACCAAAACGCTCATCAGGCTGTCGCTGTACACCTGGAAGTTGTAGGTCAGCGAGTCCCCTTCCGGGTCGGAGGCTGCAGAGCATTGAATAACCGGTGTCGCCGAACCTTCCCCGGCCATGCCGTCGGGAGCCAATCCCCCCGGAACCGATGGCTGTGAATTCATCCGGAACTGCGCCAGTTTCCACGATGACCATTGCGTGCCGTTGTATACCTGGACCCGGACGTAATACGTCTGCCCGTCCACCAGCGTTCCACCGGCATAGGCCACCGCCGTGTCCGTCCCGGAAACCGGCCCCAAATCCCACAGCTCCGCCACCGACCATTCATTGTCCGTCCCGACCTGAACCCGATACGATTGCTGCGGCGCGGAACCCTCATCATGATATTGCCAGGAAATCTCCGGCGCATGTTCCACCAGGTTCATCTGCGCTCCCGGACCGACCGCCACGGTCGGTACCGAAGGATATCCGCTCAGGCCGGAAATATCGAAGAAATCCATGATCCGGTTGAACACGGAATCGCGCTCCGCCAGTTCGGGATCCCCGCTGATAATCGCCTCGAAGCCGAAGCCGAAGAACACCAGCTTGTAGGTCCCGTCATACGAAAGCGCCGCCTCGTGCGCGGTGGTCATATAGTACCCTTCCGGCGTGCCGCCGGTCAGGACCGTGAAATGATCCGGCGCGGACTGGTTGTTGGCCCCGCCGTATCCGGTGATAATCACATAGGGAAATCCGGAGAGAATCGGGCCGCCGGCTTCCGGCACCACCACCGGTATCATCGTCGAGGAGACATACTGGGCCTTGAGATAGTCGGCCAGGAAAGTCGGATTCAGGGTGGATAACTGCTTGGCGATATTCTGGCCGGTTAAAAACAACTTTCCGCCGCCGTCCATATACCCCTGCATGGCCGTCACGTCGGCGCCGGCCAGCGGATTGGTCCGATTGTCGCCGGTGAACCAGAATACCGCCTCATACCGGTTCAACAGGATTGAATCGGGACTGCCCGAGACCGCCTTATCCCACCGATCCGAGGGCATCCGCAACGCCTGCAACGGGTCGGAATAATACTGTTGCAGGGAATCGCCGTTGTCGTCGTCGACGATCAGAACCAGCGGCGTGCCGACGTTATGCTCGAGCGCCAGCAGATCGACGTTGGCCCCGCCGTTGGAGGTGATGGTGATATAGAATGAATCGATCCGGCCGGCATAACCGACCGGCACGGTGAAGATGAACGGATCGGCGTTGTTGTTGCCCGACCCGCCGGTGGCGATCGTCCCTAGGCTGGAACTCCCGTCGGTGATCGGAATCGAGGCGTCATCGATCGTCAACGTGGCGACGGCATCGGCCGCCGCCTTCCAGGCGTTGCTGACCGAAAACGT
>JAAZOE010000007.1 GCA_012797915.1 Candidatus Zixiibacteriota bacterium
CGGCAAACACTCCCAGCCGTTCCACGGCCAGATTGATCTGCCGCACCGCCTCTTCCGGTGTATAGGCCCGCCAGCTGCGGTCCTTGGCCGGTTCCATGCAGAACGAACAGCCGAAGGGACAGCCGCGGGAGAGATAGATGTAAAAGTTGTCGATCCCCTCGGGGAAATTCCGTTTGACGAACGTCTCGACCAGATCCCAGTCGTACCCGACGAACTGCTCAGCGGTCACCGTCTGGCCGGTCACCATCGTTGGTTGCGGCGGCCGTCCGGTCACCGCCCAGCCGTCGGCGATCTCCTTGAGGGCCAGTTCCCCTTCGCGGGAGACGATGTAATCGATGAGGCGGTCTTCGCGGATGAAATCCCGCGGCCGGGCCGATGGATGATACCCGCCGACGACGATCACCGCCTCGGGATTGATTTCGCGGGCGATCCGGGCAACGGTTAACGTGGCCTGATAGGAGAGCGAGGTCCAGCAGGAGAGGGCCAGGATATCAAAGGGCTGGGAGGAGAGGTATTCTCGTACCTTCCGTTCGTATCGCCGGATCTGCACCGGGCTGTTGGCCCGGCCGATTTCGATTTCGAAATCGGCGAAGGTGACCGGGTAATGCGGGCGCAGATACGACGCCAGCCAGACCAGCGAGGTCTTCAGTTCCACCCGTCCCACCCATCCAGGGTAGTAGAAGCAGGACGGGTAGACCAGCAATATGGAGGGCGTGCTCGGCGACGCCAAGGGACTATCTCTTTTCCGTCGGCCCGGCCGGTTCCTTGAACTGGTCCAGCAGCTTCTCCATCAACGGCGTGATGGTCGGTTCGATTCCCTGCCGGCGTTCAATACGGTAGATGCAGTAGGGGTTGTCGGCCCGATGGCCGCTGGCCCCGACCGAGGTCGTGGCGCATCCGCCGCGGCAGAGCGGTAAAAATTGGCAGTCGTAACATTCGCCGCGGGCCGTCTCGCGGGTGAACTTGCGGTTATAGGCGAATTTGTCGGGATCGTTCCAGATGGCGGTCAGCGAGCTGTCGCGGATATTGCCTTCCACGAATTCCTCCGGCATTGACAGACAGCCCTTGATCTTGCCGTCCGATTCGATCCCCAGCACGCGGGTGCCGGCGAAACAGCCGAGGTACGGCTGGCCGCCGACCAATTCCGTCCCCTTACAGCCGAAATAGCCGATGTTTTCGCCGACGTCGATCTGGATTTGGCTTTCATCCTTGCCGTAGGCTAGCAGTTTGTCGATGAAGGAGGGGTAATTGTCCAGCGTCAGGGTCAGGTCTTTGGGCATTCGTCCGGTGGCGGTGGTCATCTGGATGCGCCAGCTTTTGCAGCCGACCTCGAGCAGTTCCCGGCGGATGTCGTCGATTTCGCCCAGGTTCAGATTCGACACCTGGGTGACGGCGCAGAAAGGCACCTTGGCCTCGGCCAGCCGCTTCATGGCCGCGTAGGCCCGGTCGTGGCTGCCGGGGGTCCGGCGGATATAGTCGTGGGTCTTCTGGGTGCCGTCGAAGCTGATGCCGACGTTATCGAACTGCAGCCGTTTGAAATCGGCCACGATCTCGTCGTCCACCAGGTACCCGTTGGAGATGATGTGCAGGTACATGTTATGGTGTTTGATCCGTTCGGCCAGTTGCCGCCAGTCTTTGCGCAGAAGCGGTTCGCCGCCGGAGAGGTTGATGACCTCGCACTCCAGGGCGGCCAGCTCGTCGATCAGGGCCAGGGCTTCGGCGGTGGTCAGTTCGTCGGGACGGGCCTTGCCGGCGGAGGTGCCGCAGTGCAGGCAGCGCATGTTACAGGCGAAGGTGATTTCCCAGACGACGCTTTGGGGATAGAATTTGTAGCCGGTCATACGTTCTCCTTGGCGGCGGCCGCCTTTTGTTGCTGTTCGGCTTGTCGGGATCGGGCGATGATCTCGAGCATCGGTTGCAGATTATGCTTCCAGCTTTCGCACAGCTGCTCGACGGACAGATCGCGTTCGGTGCGGCGCGAGGGGCAGCCGCCCATGCACACCGGCAGCAGGTTGCAGGCGAAGCAGCGCGGATCCTGGAAGGGATCGAAGGCGAACAGACGCCGAAAGTTGGGATGGCTGTAATTGATCTCGTTGCGGATGTTGCCCATCGATTTGGCCGCATTCCCCACATGGTTGAAACAGCGGTACAATTCCCCCTGGGGATCGACTAAAAAGGAATTGACCATCTGGGCCATGCAGAACGTGCTCGACGGCGCGGGGAGTTTGTCCACCCGGAAACCGTGTTCCAAAAGCAGACGGAAATATTCCGTCTCCACTCTGGAGAAGTCGGCCGTCTCGAAACAGGATTCGACGATGTTGGCGCAGACCTGCGCGCTCGGTTCGATCTGGCCGAAATAGAGGCCGATCTTGTCGTGCAGGCCGGCGGCTTTCAGCTCGCCCAGCAGTTCGACGATCACGTCCCGGTCGTAGGTTTTGTCGATGTTGACCCGGACGCTGACTTTCATTTTGGTGACGGCGTAGGCCAGATTGGCCAGGATGGTGTCGAAACTGTCCCGGCCGTTTTTCAGCGGCCGCTTGACGTTGTGCAGCCGGGCCGGGCCGTCGACCGTCACCTGCACGCTGCCGACCTGCCATTGAATCAGTTTATCCACCGTCTCGGGCGTCAGCAGGTAGCCGTTGGAGATGATGCTGGCGGCATAGCCGGTCTTGGTCTCCTTGCCGATATCCATGAACGACGTCGACAGGTCCTCCACGATATCGAGGGCCAAAAGCGGCTCGCCGCCGTACCAGGTGACGGAAATCCCCTGCAGGCCCGGCGCCCGCTTCTCGACGTAGGCGATCAACGCCTCCACCGTTTCGGCCGACATGCGCCCCTGCTTGTTCGATTCATAGCAGTACGGACAAGCCATGTTGCAGGCCAGCGTCGGGGCGATCGTCAGGCCCAGTGTGGTTTGGTCATAGCGATCCAGGTTGTGCCGGAACTGCATGGCCGTCCGCTCGTCCACATCGTCGTCGAATGCGAACCGGCCGTATTTCAACTGCGTCAGTAGTTCGGTTTCCTTGTCGGTCAAGGGCGCTTTCGGCGAGGCGGCCAGTTTGGCGGCCAGAGCGTCATACACCACCCGGTTGTCGGCGGTCATCAGAGCCAACGCCCCCGAGCCGGCGTTGTAGGC
>JAAZOE010000274.1 GCA_012797915.1 Candidatus Zixiibacteriota bacterium
AGAGCTCTTTGCCTTTTCCCCGTCCCAGCACCGACGCGTCCAGCGGGGCCGCCAGCGCCTGGGGGAAGAGGGTGATGACGTCTATCTGCAACATCGCGTTTTCAGCCGCCCTGTTTCGGCTCGAAAAGCCCCGGCGGCGGATCGATGATCATCTCCTGGTTGTCGACATCCACGCTCACGATGAACCGGTCAACCGCCGGAAACAACACCTCGCCGAACCGGTTCGAAACGATCCGGTACAAGTCGTTGGCCGGATAAAAGAGGACTTCCTCCAGCACGCCGTACTCGGTTCCATCGGTTCCCCGGACCCGGCATCCGACCAGGTCGAATTGATAGTAGCTTCCTTCGGGAAGCGGCCGGGCCAGGGCCCCCTCGATTTCCACCGACAGGTTGGTCAATCGGGCCGCTTCTTCGCGGTTGTCGTACCCTTCGATCTTGACCACCGGCTGGGTCCCCATGATCCTGGCCGCTGTCACCCGGAGCCGTCTGCGGAGACCGTCGATGACGGTCCAGAGTTCGGTCAGCTCCAGGAATCGGTCGGGGTCATCGGTCGCCGGGGTTATGGTTATCTCTCCGGAAACACCATGGGGCCGGCCGAACCGGCCCACGATTATGTATTCCGGTCGTTTGGCCACTTATTCCAATATCTCGAGGACCGCCCGTTTCCCCTTCTTGGCCGAAATGGCCGCGATGAGGGTGCGGATTGACTTGGCCGTCTGGCCGTGCTTGCCGATTACCTTGCCGAGGTCGCCTTCGCCCACATGCAGTTCGTATACCGTCGTCCGTTCGCCCTGAACTTCCGTCAGGACGACCTGGTCGGGATGATCAACCAGAGCCTTCACAATCGTCTCAATGAATTCCTTCATGCGATGCTCCTTTCCAGACGTAGCAGTCGGAATTAGTTACGAAATCGTACCAGGCAATGTCACCGCTTATTCCGCTTTTGCCTTCACCTTCCGTTTCTTCGGTCGTTCGGTAATAGTGGATTTGACTTCCATGCCGCTGAAGTCGCCGCCGGCCTTGCGGGTCAGATACTTCCGGGTCAGGCCGATCTGGGCGAAGAGGGACGCGACGGTGTCGGAGGGTTCCGCACCGGTATCGAGCCAGTGAAACGCCTTCTCTTCGTTGACCGAGATCTTCCCCGGCTTGTCCATCGGCGAATACTGCCCCAGGATGTCGAGAGCGGAGCCTTTCACCGCCTCCCGGGAGTCGATGGCGACAATGCGGTAGTACGGACGTTTGGTCGTCCCCATCCGTTTCAGTCTGATTTTCGTGGCCAATCGTTCCTTCCTTTACTTGAGAGTCTAAAACGGTAATGCGTCTTTCGGCAAACCTTTAAATTTGAACCGGTTCATGTTTTTCAGCATCTTCTGCATCTCGCCGAACTGCTTGAGCAGGCGGTTGATGTCCTGCACGGTCGTCCCGGAACCGTCGGCGATTCGTTTCCGCCGCGAGCCGTTGATGATCTGCGGATTGCGGCGTTCTTCCACCGTCATGGATTGAATCATCGCCTCCACCCGGCCGATCCCCCTGGGATCGATGGCGGCCCCCTTGAGGGCTTTGCCGACGCCGGGAATCATCTCCAAAAGCGACTCCAAGGGCCCCATCTTCTTGAGGCTTTGCAGTTGATCGTACATGTCCTCGAGGGTGAACTGCTGCTTGCGCAGCTTCTTTTCCAGTTTTTCCGCCTCGGCCATGTCGACCGACGCCTGGGCCTTTTCCACGAACGAGACGATATCCCCCATTCCGAGGATGCGGGAGGCCAAACGGTCCGGATGGAACGGCTCCAGGTCCGATAACTTCTCGCCGATACCGGCCAGTTTGATCGGACAGCCGGTGACCGCCCGAATCGACAGGGCCGCGCCGCCGCGGGCATCGCCATCCAGCTTGGACAACACCACGCCGGTGACCTGCAGGCGCTCGTGAAACTGACGGGCGACGTTGACTGCATCCTGGCCGGTCATGGCGTCGGCCACCAGGAGAATTTCCTTCGGGTCGACCAGCTTCTTGATGTCGGCCAGTTCGGCCATCAGTTCGTCGTCGATATGCAGCCGTCCGGCGGTATCGAGAATGACCAGATCGACGAATTCTTTTTTGGCCTTGGCCACCGCCTCGCGGCAGATATCCTGCGGACGGGCCTGGCCCAGGTCGAAGACGGCGATGTCGATCTGACGCCCCAGCGTCTGTAATTGCTGAATGGCCGCCGGGCGGTACGGGTCGGCCGCGACGAGCAGAACTTTCTTATTTCTCTTCTTATATCGTAAGCCGAGTTTGGCGCAGAGGGTGGTCTTGCCCGAGCCCTGCAGGCCGCAGACCATGATGACAGCCGGGGGAGGATCGGACAGAACGATATCGACCGCGGTTTCGCCCAGCAGTTTGACCAGCTTTTCATGGACGACCTTGACCACCTGCTGGCCGGGATCGACCGAGGGGAGGGTCGCCGCCCCGACCGCCTCCTTCTGGACCTCGTCGATGAAGTCCTTGGTGACTTTATAATTGACGTCGGCTTCCAGCAGGGCGCGACGGACCTCTTTGAGCGCCTCGCGGATATTATCCTCGGTCAGCGTTCCTTGTCCGAGCAGCTTCTTGAAAGCGGCTTCGAGTTTTTCGGTCAGGCTGTCAAACATACCATTCGTCGCATCAGATCGCGTTCATCCACCCGGCCGGAATCGGCCAATCAGACATACGCCACCATCGGGCATTCTTTGCCCTCCGGCCGGAGCCAACAAATATACCGATTCCCCCGGAAAAGGCAAGCGGAATGTGCTTGGGAGAGCAAATCGTCCGTTCGTGGCTCCGCCGACATAAGGAATTGTCCGTTAATGTTTTACAGCGGCCCCAGTGGCCCCGCGGCCGGGGTTGGGCGGATGCCCGCCTGCCATTCCGACTTCGGATGGCGAAAAGCCGACCGACGATTCGACATTATCTTGATCGACCGATAACGGAGACATAAGATACAACCATGACCGGTTTCGATTCCCTGTTCAACGACCATCGATCCCGCCCGCTGATCATCGCCCACCGCGGCGCCGGGCACCGGGGCAAAGATGCAACCGCGCATGAAAACACGATAGCGGCGTTCGAAGCGGCGGTCGCGGCCGGAGCGGATGGGATCGAGGTCGATGTCCGGCGTACGGCCGACGGGGTGCTAATCATCCATCACGACCTAAGATTCCCCGGTCAGAGGCTATCAATTCCGATCATGTCCCATGCCGAGGCGAAGAAGGCTGCCGGAATGCTGGGATTTGCGGTTCCGACGTTGGAGGAAACAGTCCGGTTTTGTTCAGGGCGGATGCTTCTGGACGTGGAACTGAAAGAGGCAGGTTACGAGGCGGAAGTCCTCGCCGCCTGTCATACGATGATGCGGAAAAGCCGGGTCGTGTTCACATCCTTTTATCCTGTCGTCGTCGCTGCTATCAAATCGATTGCGCCCGAGGCCAAAGCTGGTTTGTTGGTCGGATTGCGTCAGGCGGGAAAATCGCTTCTTCGGCGAGGCGGACGAGCCCCGCTGGCTTTGGCTCAGGACTGCGGGGCGGATGTTATCGCGCCGCATTGGCGGCTGGCGACGGCGTCGTTTTGCCGCCGCGCGCATGACGCCGGTTTGCCCGTTGTCGTCTGGACGGTGGATAAAGGTTCCTTGATCGGCGGTCTTCGACGGAAAAACGTGGGCGCCATTATTACCAATCATCCCGATCGCATCATCCCGGCATGATCCTGATGGTGTGGTTGTTAATCGCACACAAATAAAAACGCCCGTCGGAGTGGTTGTCCCGACGGGCGTCGATATACGGTCATGGGGCGACCGAGAGAGAGACAAAAGAAGACCGGGATTACTCCTTCTTCTTCTTGCCCTTCTCCTCGCCGCCTTCCTTCTTGTCCTTCTTGTCCTTGCCTTCGGTTTTCTCTTCGCCTTCGCCCTTGGCCTCGCCTTCCGCGGCGGCTTCGCCTTCGGCGGCCTCGCCCTCGGCAGCCTCGCCCTCGGCGGCGGCCGCGGCGGCCTCTTCGGCGGCGCTCTTGACCACGGTCGGAGCGACCACCGTCACCAGCGTCCGGGTGCCTTCATCGAGAATCGTCACGTTGTCGATTTTCAGATTGGACACGTGCATCGATTCGCCGATGTTCAGCTCGCTGATATCTATGGTGATTTCCTCCGGAATATGGGCCGGCAGGCAGGAAATGGTGACGTCGCGCTGGATGTGCTCGACGATCCCGCCGAACGTCTTGACGCCGAGGGGGATGCCGACGGTATTGACCGGGACGGTCACCGTGATCGGTTTGTCCATGGCCACGCTGTGGAAATCGATATGGACCAGGTTGCCGGAGACCGGGTCTTTTTGCAGTTCGCGGATAATCACCTTGCGCGCCGGGCCGCCCTCACCTTCGATGTCGAGATTGATGAGGGTGTTCAGGGGGGCGCCGTGCAGGAGACGGTACAATGTCCGATAGTTGATGCGTATCGCAATCGGTTGTGTTTCCGGGCCGTACACGATCGCCGGGACATCGCCGTCCTGCCGCAGGCGGCGATTGGGTCCCTTGCCGGTTCCTTCCCGCTTCTGCGCCGTAAGATTGAGCTCTTTCATCTATCCAAACCTCCAGTAGGTATGCCACTAGTCGCGAAACAGCATCGACACGGACGCATCGTTTTCGATTCGGTCGATCGCCTCGGCGAAAATATCGGCACAGCTTAAAACAATGAACTTATCCGACAGGTTCCGGCCGCTGTGGTCGATCGAGTCGGAGATGATTACTTTTT
This sequence comes from Candidatus Zixiibacteriota bacterium, assembly GCA_012797915.1. Taxonomy (GTDB): domain Bacteria; phylum Zixibacteria; class MSB-5A5; order GN15; family JAAZOE01; genus JAAZOE01. Next base: position 4,754 of record JAAZOE010000274.1, read on the forward strand.
CGATGGGCGAGGCCTCCAAGCGGTCGACGGCCGCGCCGGAGAGCACGCCGTGGGCGGCGCAGGCATAGATGGCGCCGCAGCCGGCCTCCTTGAGGGCCTTGGCCGCCACGGTCAGGGTGCCGGCGGTGTCGATCATGTCGTCGCGGATGATGACATCGCGTCCGGCGACGTTGCCGATGATATTGATCGCCTCGGCCATGTTGGCCGTGGGGCGGCGCTTGTCGACGATGGCCAGGCTGGCCTGCATCGTCTTGGCGAACGCGCGGGCGACTTTGATCGAGCCGACATCGGGGCTGACCACCACCAGATCCTTGGTCGGAATCTTGCTGAGGTAATCGTTGAACAGGATCGAGGAGTAGAGGTGGTCGACCGGGATGGTGAAGAACCCCTGAATCTGGGCGGCGTGCAGGTCCATGGTGATGATCCGGTCGGCGCCGGCGACGGTCAGCAGGTCGGCGATCAGCCGGGCGGTGATGCAGACGCGCGGCATCTCTTTGCGGTCGGCGCGGGCATAGCCGAAATAGGGAATGACGGCGGTAATGTTCTGGGCGGAGGCCCGCCGGCAGGCCTCGACCAGCATCAGCAGTTCCAGGATGTTGTCGCCGGGCGGGTTGGTCGCCTGGATGATAAAGACGTGGGCGCCGCGGATATTCTCGTTGATCTGAACGAACAATTCCCCGTCGGAGAAGGTGGTGATTTCGGTATCGCACAGCGGAATGTTCAGTTTTCGGGCGATGGCTTCACCCAAGGGCCGATTGGCGGTCCCGCCGATGATCCGGACAATCTTGTTGGCTTTCATGCTGTCACCGTCTCATGGTCGCGAAAAAAACCTGCCTCCGGCTTGGCGGTGCAAGGCAGGTGGTCGCGACGTCTTCCTAAAAAACTGGGGCGGGAGGATTCGAACCTCCGAATGCAAGCTCCAAAGGCTTGTGTCTTACCGCTTGACGACGCCCCACTTCTCCTTTACGAAACCTATTTGCCGTCCCCGGAACTCTTCCGGGCTTTCTCGTAAGCTTCCAGGACCCGTTCCTCGATCATCTGGCGCGTCTGGTTGTTGATCGGGTGGCAGATATCCTGATGCGTGCCATCGGGCCGTTTGCGACTCGGCATGGACACAAAGAACCCCGTGTTTCCAGCGATGATCTTGAGTCCACGGATAACGAACGCGTTATCAAAAGTAACGTTGGCGAATCCTTTCAACTTTTCCTCGTCGCGAAGCGTGATTCTGATCTCCGTAATCTCCACAGCTGGTCCCTCCCGCTGTTGTTAACGGCTCACTAAGCGGGCAGGGTAACAGGGCTCGCCAGAGCCAAACCCCATTTCCCTCCGTCACCTGCCTTTGCCAGTGTCTCCCTCGTCCGGTTCCTGTCTCGGTACAGGGCAAACAACGTCGGACCGCTTCCGCTCAGCCTGACAACATCCGCCCCTGTTTGTGCCAGCTTGCGTTTTATCTCCTCCAACACCGGGTAAGAGTAACAGAGCCCCCTTTCCAGGTCGTTGGCCATCCCGGAAATGGCGTGTATCAAACCATCCACTTGCCGGCAACGGCTTAAACTAATGTCCTGCACCGAGTCTGTCAAGTCCAAATTCACCTGCCGGTACCCCTCGGCAGCACTAATGCCGAAGGGGGGTGTCACCAGGACAACATCGTAGTCGGTCGCCAGTTGCAAATCCTTGACATTCTCGCCTCTGCCGGTGACTTCCGCCTGGCCGCGGCTGAAGAAAAAGGGGATATCGGAGCCGATTTGCAGGCCCATCGCGGCCATTTCTGTCCGGGTCAGGCCCAGATTCAACAAGTGGTTGACCGCCTTTATCGCTGCCGCAGCATCGGATGACCCTCCGCCAAGGCCGGCGGCAATCGGAATCCGTTTGGTCAGGGTTACCCGGAATCCGGAACGAATCCGGTACTTTTCCCGTAACAGCTTGATGGCCTTGTGAATAAGGTTGTCCGGGCCGGTCGGCAGATCTGTCCTATCGGTGTCAATCTCGATTTCGGTCTCGGAGGTTTCTTCGATTTCCAGTGTATCGGCCAGATCAAGGGCTTGGAACCAGGAGAAAATGTCGTGATACCCATCGGGGCGAACCCCGAGTACTTTCAGGAAGAGATTGATTTTGGCCGGGGCGGAAATCACGACCGTTCCGCGGCGACCTCCGGGGCGAGGTTCGAAGACCGGCAGAATTTCAGAGCCGTTTTTCATCGGCGCAATATATCAATTCCGATATGGTCCGCAAGGGCGCCCGATTAATCATTTGACTTTCAAGGCGGCGCGCTGTTTTTTTAAAAGCTGCCGATTGCACGTATATATCGGGAAAAAGGAGTTGAGATAATGGGAATGAATCTGGCCGAAAAAATCATCTCCGCCCACCTGGTTGAAGGGACCTTGTCGCCGGGGGCGGATATTGCCATCAAGATCGATCAAACCCTGACCCAGGATGCCACCGGGACCATGTCGTACCTGCAGTTCGAGGCTCTCGGGTTGAAAAAGGTAAAGACCGAGCTGTCCGTCAGTTACGTGGATCATAATATGTTGCAGTCCGGATTCGAAAACGCCGACGATCACCGTTACCTGCAGACCGTGGCCCACAAATACGGGATTTATTTTTCCCGTCCCGGCAACGGTATCTGCCACCAGGTGCACCTCGAACGGTTCGGCGTTCCGGGCAAGACGCTTCTGGGTTCGGACTCGCACACACCGACCGGCGGCGGCATCGGGATGCTGGCCATCGGGGCCGGCGGTCTCGACGTGGCCGTGGCCATGGGGGGCGGCGCGTTCTTTCTGAAGATGCCGGAAGTGTACAAGATTCATCTGACCGGGAAACTCAAACCGTTCGTCACCGCCAAGGACATTATTCTTGAAGTGCTGCGTATCCTGACGGTGAAAGGCGGCGTCGGCCGGGTGATCGAATACGGCGGCCCCGGCGTCGCCGGACTGACCGTCCCGCAACGGGCCACCATCACCAACATGGGAGCCGAGCTGGGAGCGACGACTTCGGTCTTCCCCTCCGACGAAAACACCAAGGCGTTCATGAAACTGCAAAAACGGGTCAAGGACTGGGTTCCGCTGGCGGCCGATCCCGACGCCAAATACGCCAAGGTCATCAAGATCGACTTGGACAAGCTGGAGCCGCTGGTGGCCAAGCCGCATTCGCCCGACAACGTGGTCAAGGTCAAGGCGGTCAAGCGGGTCAAAGTGGACCAGGTCTGCATCGGCAGTTGCACCAACTC
>JAAZOE010000028.1 GCA_012797915.1 Candidatus Zixiibacteriota bacterium
ATTGTCGCGCGAGACGTAGGTGTACAGGATGTCCGGACTGTTGATCAGCCGATTGAAGGCCGGGCAGGGAATGCCGCTGACCTCGGTCCAGGGCGCCGAATGGGTCACCGTCGCCAGCGAGTCCCAGATCAGCTCGGGATAGGCCGGGTGAAGACTGTGCGCGCCGATCAGATCGGAGAAGACCGTCGTCGCTGTAAACGCGCTCAAATATTGGACCCGTCGGTCGGTGTCGAAATATAGCCGGTATCCCTGGAACGGTGTTCCCGGTTCAAATAAAATGGTATCGAACGGCCGGGTGGAATCGGAGCGCAGTTCGCCCCAGCGGCTGAAAATGATCGTCTTCCCGCCCAGGAAAAGGTAGTAATCGAGCGTATCCAGAATGCCGCCGAACGCCACCTCGCCGGCCAGGTCGTCGGCGCGGGCCGATTCCGCTCCGATGACCAGCAGTTCATAATTGAGCAGGTCGATGAGGTGCAGGGTATCGGCGCGATGCGGACTGCTCCAGGCTGTGTCGGAATAGTAATCGAAATCGTATCCGGCCAGGGCCTCGCGCAGAAACGCCCCGGTGGCGACCTGGTCGACCATACAGGTCCCGGTTTTGCTGGAACGGTTGATGGCCAGGATATGCCCCGGATCGAGCGTTGCCGCGCGCATATACTGCGGCGTCGCCCCGGTCGTATCGGAAATATTCCCGTCCCGATCGATAGCCACGGCCAGATAGGCATGCAGCTCCGAACCGAGCTGGAAATCATCGTCGACATACCCCGTGTCATCGATACGCGCCGGCAACAGGATCCCGTCGCGAACAATCCGATAGCAGTCGAAATCGAGTTCGGTGTTGCCGCCGGTCCAATCCAGCCGGATGGCATGGTCGAGTGGCAATGCCCGGAGATTTCCGGGCAACACGGGGCGGAGCTGCGGTGTACCGGTGACTTCCGTTAAGCAGACCGACATATGCCCCCGTTCATCGACCGCGGCCACCCGGAAACCGTACTCCTGTCCCAGCGTCAACCCCGTCACGACATACCGCGTGCTGTCCTTGGGGACGTCGATCGCCAGTTCCTGGGTCGCCGGAACGGTGTTGTACAGAATGCGGTAATGATCGATCAGGGCGAGGTCGGCGGGCGCCCATTGCACTTGCATGGCCTGGCCGGTCCCTGCGTCACGGACCGAGGTAATCATCACCTCGGGCGGGGACAGGTCGATGACCCGAACCGTGGCCAGCGAGGCCTGGATCATCCGGGTTTGATAATCGAAGTCAATATACGTGGTGCTGTCGTTGGACTGGTGATATTGGGCGGAGAAATACCCCTCCTGCACGAAGGTGACGGCGAATCCGGCCTCCTGAAACGGCAGGTGATCGGAGGCGGTCGATCCGGAAAGCCGGCCGGTGATACCCACCAGGCTGTCAGCCAGCAACGCCCACAGGCGGGCGTACGATTGCTGGGGACCATAGTACAGATTGGCAAACGTATCGTTGGGATAGTACCCAATCATATCGAGGTTCATCATATAGACGATATCGTCGCCGCCGGCCAGGGCTTCGTCGACATAATGATATGATCCCCACATCCACGACTCCTCGGAATCGAAGGCGACGAAGATGAAGGTCACGTCGGTCTGGACCTGGCTGAGCACCCGGGCGATCTCCAGCACTCCGGCGGTCCACGAGGCGTTGTCGTCGGCCCCCGGACAATCCGGCACGGCATCCAGATGGGCGCCGACAATCACCTGTCTGTTCGGATACCGGGTCCCGATCTTGGTGGCGATGACATTCTGACTGGGAACAAGCGTATAGTCCCACAACTGGCAGCCGGTGAAATCGTCGATGACCACCGACCCATATCCGAAAGAGGCGAATTTTGAGGCGATCCAGTCGATAGCCGCATAGCAGGAATCCGTCCCGGTCAGTCGGCGATGAAACGCCTGCAGGCGGCGGGTATACGCCGAAACCGAATCCTGATTGACCAGCGCGATCAGGCTGTCGAGATGATATTCCGCCGGGGAAAGACGTTCGTTGAGCGTTTTGAGCGGATAGTACTGGATGGAGGTCCGGCCGACCCGGATCGGGACATACTCCGCCCGCTCCTCGACCGGGAGTCTGCGGGCATCGAGGCGGCGGATATTCAGACTTCCCTCGGTATACAGAAGCGGGTGGGCCGGGCTTTTCTCCCGTCCGGACATTCGCTCCAGCGCCAGTTCATCTCGACCGATGGTTTCGGCGATTCGTTCGAACAACAACCCCGCCTCCGTCATCGAAGCGACGGCGTCGGCTTCAGCCAGGACAAGGAAGGCCCCCGGAAGGGCAAATACCGCCTCCGCCCCCGACGCCCGCAAACACTCCGCCTCGACCTCGCTTCGCACGGCGACCTTGTACAGGTCCGCGCCGTACACATTGCTCCCCCAGACGGTCAGCAGGACCGCCCATACGATGATACGCCTGGCCATGATGCTTTTCCCTCCGCTATGGCAGAACGACTGGATGTCCACAGATAATCTACGACATTATTTGTCGGTGTAAAGCGGTTTGTCGATGGAACCGGCAGCAGGAAAAACCGCTTCTCCGACGGCGCACCGTTGATGACCCGCCTGCGCATGACCGGGGATTTTTCCCCGCGCCGGAAAATCCGTCGGGGATGGCTATGGATTATGGCCTTGCCTGTTCCCGGCATGGCGTCGATGAGCGGAGATGAACGAGTGATGGACGCACCGATTCATTGAATAGGAAAAGGCCCGCCGATGAGAGCACAAACACCGCCGGGCCTGATCACTTTTCCGCATTTTCATCGGCCATTCGATGCCCTCGGGGGGTATCGGTACCGACGTCAATTTGGATAGCCATAATATATGGCATCGGGGGAAATTGTCAATTGATCCGATTGAAGGTATAAAAAAAGTGCCGGGTTCGGGCTGGTGGGGGCGTTGTGCTCTATCCAAGGTGTCAAGTCTTGTAACGCCCCCCAGACGGGTCCGAGACCGGCACATAAAATCTATTAATAATAACGGCAATTTAAACTTTTCCGCAATATGGTATTATAAGGTATCGATATGGTATATATTTTACCATGCAATTAATAGTGTTGACGCAGTATACCTCCTTCCGGAATCCGGGCAAAGAACTGTTTTCGATTCGACGTTAGTTGCAATATGTTGCCTTTCAATAAATTACGTTAATCGGCCTGCGGATGACTTCGTCCATGTCATTTGAGCGTCCTCAAAAACGACACCAGATTTGTCGACTGACCGGTCAGACCGAGTTTCCGGCGTATTACCGCCCGATGTTTGAGGACCGTCTGGACGGAGATATTCAACCCCGTGGCGATCTGTTTGCAATTCAAACCGCTCTTGATCACCTGGCAAATCTCGTGCTCGCGGGGAGTCAGGCTCGGATATTTAGTTTGCAGACTGCCGATCAACGGGGAGGTGATGTCAAGGAGGCTTTCACGCAACGAGGCGGCCAACGGTTTTTGGGCCGCCGAAAACCCGGCTTCCAACAGATCCAACAACGGCAAACTCACCCGATTGATATTCCGCTGGATATCGGTCACGACTTCTTCTCTCCGCTTTTCGATTTGCTCCAGCACCTCTTTGAGGGCGAAGTTCTTTTGTTCCAACGCCTGGTGTTCGGCCATCAGGGCCGCATTGGCCTCGGCCAGTTCCTCGGTCCGTTCCCTCACCCGATTTTCCAGAGTATCGCGCGCCTGGCGCAGATCTTTTTCCGCCTTTTTCCATTCCGTTAAATCCATCGTGTGGACCAACACCTGGTCCGGCGGAATGAACACGTAATGCACATCCAGATACCGTTCCTCCGGCACCGACAGGTACCGATAGGCCATTTCCCTCCTCACCGTGCCTCTTGTCTTCAGGCAATGTTTCAAGTCCTGAATCAGCTCCGGCATCCCTTGGTACATGTCGGTGGCTGCGCGCCCGACAAAGGATTCGATCTTCCCCTGCGTGACGACCACCGCCGCCTGGTTGTAATCGGACAGGATGAGATCGTCGCCGCTGCTCTTCCAGATGTATGTCGGAACCGGTATGGATTGGAACTGCATCCGGAACCGTTCCTCGCTTTCCCGCAACGCCTCCTCGGTCTGCTTGCGTTCGGTCAGATCAATGGTGTGGATCAGCACCTGATCCGGGGGGACGAAGACGCCATAGGATTCATAATACCCAGCCTTGATAACCGACGACTGGGCATGATGGCTTTCCCATCGAACCATCGTCTTCTTTTCCATGACGGCCCGAACATGTCCGGCAACCTCCGGCATATGCGAAAACGTCTCGCGCAACCCCCGTCCCAACTGCGACCGGACCCTCCCCTCCGTCATGGCGTCGGCCGCGTCGTTGAAATCGATGAGGATGAAATCATCGCCCGATTTTTTCAGGACAATCGTCATCAGCGGAATCGACTGAAACTGCGTTCGGAACCGCTCCTCGCTTTGCCGGAGCGCCTCCTCCGCCCGCTTCCGCTCGGTGATATCGGTGATCAGCGTGATGACATGCGTGATTCGCCCCGATTCGATCAGCGGGATCTTCCGGGTCTCGGTAATGACCTCCCTGCCGTCGAACGCATTCTCCTCGACGGTTATGACCGTGTCCCCGCCTTCAAGCACCCGCCTGTATTCTTCGCGGACCGTCGACGTCAGAAACGGGAACAGTTCGAAAACCGTCTGCCCCACCGCCGCGCGACAATCCAGACCCAGATCGCCGCACCAACGACGAAAGGCGGCGTTGAAAACCTTGACGACCAGATTGGAATCGACGACATGCAAGGGGCGGTCGATGGTATCGAGCGTCAGTTCGGATAACCGGCCGATATCCGTCATACCGATTTCCTCCAGAAAAAACTACAGCTCCAGCACCCGGCCTCGTCCGACAATCCCGTCGACCTGCCAGGATGATCGGATCACCCCGAAAATCCTCCGGACGGCAATCCGCCCGACCGTCTCGAACCCGAGCAACTGGACGCAGGTCAAAAGCATCTTGTGGTTGGTGGACTGGACGATGGTGAATTGCCTCCGACAACCCTGCGCGGCCGACTGTCTCAGGCCATACAGCAGCACGGCCAGACCGACCCCTTTCTCCTGCCAGTCCGGATGCTCATACAGATCGAGCCCATAGCAGCCGCCCGGCCGCGGCCGGATCGTCAGGCCGAGATGCCGCTCCCGGTCCTCCGTCGTCGTCACCCAGTCGATAGCCGCGATCGTTCCCTCGACCTCCCCCACGTAGGCGGCATACCCCGCCGAGACCCGCGCCGCAAAGGTCCGCCGTTTCCGCTGCCGTTGCCGGCGCGGCCACATGATCACCGCCTTCTCGAGATCATCCGCTTCGGCCAGACGACATCGCACCGTCACCGCCGGGACATGATCATGGTTCGGGGCGCGCCCCGGATCGGAAGCAAGGATATAAAAGGTTTCATCGCGATATATCAGTCCCATCGCCAGGCGGAATATCTTCCCGATCTTCCAGGCCGCCCCTCCTGCTTCATTCGGTGTTTCAGCCGAGGCTCTTTCGGCCGCTGCCGCCGTCGCGACCGGCGCGGCCGAAATCCCAATCGCCTCACTGAATCCGGTTAAGGTCAGCGCCTGGCGGTCGATCCAGACTTCCTCCGGCAACTCGAGATCGAAATGGTTCTCCAGGGCGGTCAGAAACTTCACCAGCGCCAGCGAATCCAGACCCAGCCCCTGTTCCCCCAGTGGCGCATCCGGATCGACCACGCGCTCCCCGATCAACGTGGTTTCCCTGAGAATGGCCAGTACGGCTTGTCGCATATCCGCATGTTTCACGGCACGATGTCCCCCGAGGTGATCCGCGTCTTCCCCGTCGGCCCTTTAGGCAGTTCCGCCATGAACACGACCCGTCGCGGAACCTTGTATGCCGCCAATAGCCCCCGACAATACGAAATCAACGCTTCTTCGGTCACCGGCTCTCGCACCGCCACCGCCGCCGCGACGAATTCATCCCCGGCCGGGTCTTTCATTCCCACCGCCGCCGCCTCGCG
>JAAZOE010000275.1 GCA_012797915.1 Candidatus Zixiibacteriota bacterium
CGTACGCGACGCGGTAATGCGTGATGCTGCGCGTTTCGGTGTCGAGAATGACGTAGGCAGCGCGGGCATCGCCGTCGCGCGGCTGTCCCACGGAACCGACATTAATGATATAGCGGCAGTCCGTCTCGGCGTGGAAGCTGGTTTCCCGCACCATGGTCAGGCAACCGTCCGGCCGGAGACAGAAGACCGCCGGCAGATGGGAATGGCCGACGAAACAAAAATCCTGGGCGAACGCGGCGAAATTGCGGACCGCGTCCTCCGGGGTCAACAGGTAATTCCATTCCAGGGGATTCTCCGGGGTGGCGTGGACGAAATAGTAATTCAGAAACTCCGCCTCCAGCGTGAAATCGGACATCAGCTCGGTCGCCTTCCGGTCCAGCTCCTTCTGCGTCCAGAGGATCGACTGCTGGGCCATGACATTGAAATACTGGGGACTCTCCAGCCCCAGCCCGACATAGTCGTGATTCCCCATCAGGCGGATGTCGCAGAGTCTGGCGATCAGTTTGACGCAGGCGTTGGGATCGGCCCCGTACCCGATGACGTCCCCGAGGAACATGATCTTCTCGACGCGCTGCCGGTCCAGATCGGCGGCGACCGCCTCCAGGGCCTCGAGATTGGCGTGCACGTCCGATAACACCGCCATCCGCATCGGTTAACGCTCCTCGACGAAGCGGAAGGTTGACTTGCCGATTTGAATGATATCGCCGTTCTTCAATGTCATCCGATCCACCAGCTCGCCGTTGAGTCTGGTCTTGCCCTTGCGACCCAGGTTGGCCAGGGTGTAGTTTTCCCCTTCCTTGATGATTTTGGCCTGGATCCCGGAGACCATGAATCCCCGCGCCTTGACGTGGACGAATTTGGCCCGCCCCAGGGTGGTGACGTCCTTATCCAGCAGAAACTGGGAGATGTCGCAGTTTTCCAGACCCAGCAGCACGCTGCCGCCGATCCGGGACACGATCTGCCGCTCCTCCCGATCGTTTTCCACCATCTGTTTCTGCTGTTTCGTCTTCAACACCATCGTGCCGTCCATCTCGCCGGCCGGGTCCGGGCGGGTGGCGTCCGTATGATATTCCAGCGCATACTTGCCGATGGTGATGGTGTCGTCGTCGCGCAGCATCTCCTCAGCCACCCGGCGGTTATTGACGAATGTGCCGTTGAGCGATTCGTTATCGATGACGACGGCCATGCCGTTGTTGAACTCGATTTGGGCGTGTTTGCGCGAAACGCCCCGGTTTTCCAGGACGATATCATTGTCCTTGGTCCGGCCGATGGTGATCCGTTTTTTCTCCGTGACCACCCGTTCGATGACCTTATCGTTGAATTTCACTACGATCTCGGGCATCAGGCCCTCCTTCTCTGTATCACGCACGACTGTTTTTTTATCGTATCCATATTGTCCGGAAAGGGTTAAGCGCATCTTGCCAAACCCTTTCATGTCTTTTAGATTGTCGGCATGAAAATCGGAAACTTAAACATCTCCGGACGGGTCTTCTGCGCCCCGATGGCCGGCGTTTCCAGCAGTGAATATCGCCTGTTGGCCCGGCGGTTTGGGGCGGCGGTCGTCTATACGGAAATGATTTCCAGCCATGGGATTATCCAGGACAGCCGGAAGACACTGGAACTTATGGCCTTTCAGCCGAAAGAACGCCCGGTGGCCGTTCAGTTGTTCGGGGCCGACCCGGATATCATGCGCCGGGCCGCCGCCAGGGTTTCCGATTTCACCCCCGACCTGATCGACCTCAATCTCGGCTGCCCGGTGAAAAAGGTCGTCACCCGCAACGGCGGAGCCGCCGTCCTTAAGGATATGGGTTTGGCCCGCGACCTCATCGCGGCGGCGGTCGAGGGCAGCCGCGTCCCGGTGACCGTGAAACTGCGTTCCGGCTGGGATGAACAATCCAAAGTCTATATCGAAGCCGGGCAGGTGGCGGAGGCGGCCGGGGCGGCCGCCATTGCCCTTCATGCCCGCACCCGGAGCGGTCTCTATCGGGGTACGGCCGACTGGGAGGATATCCGTCGTCTCAAGGAAGCGGTCGGCGTCCCGGTTATCGGTAACGGCGATATCACCGGCGGCGAGGACGCCCGCCGCATGATCGATCAGACCGGCTGTGACGCCGTCATGGTCGGCCGCGCGGCCATGGGAAATCCCTGGATATTCCGTGAGATAAATCATTTTCTGGAGACCGGAAGGCCGTTGCCGCCCCCCAGTCCGGAGGAGAAGGCGGCGGTGATCCGAGAATATGCCCGCCTGTTGGTGTTGGCGCACGGCGAACCGCGGGCAATCCTGCTCATGCGCGGGGTCGTGAGCCGCTACAGCCGGGGATGGGTCGGGGCCGCGGAGTTGCGCCGCCTGGCCGTCCGGATGGAGACCGGCGTCGATCTGGCGGCGTTGTTGGATCGATATCTCGAAACCAATCGACCTCCGACAGCAATCGATGATTGTCCACCATCATGACCAAACGCCTATCCGAAAAGAACGCCTTATGACCATCCTGTATTTCGATTGCTTCGCCGGGGTGTCCGGCCATATGTTGTTGGCCGCTCTCTGCGACCTTGGGGTCGATCCGAACCTCATCGCTGAATTGCCGCGCCGGCTGAACATGCCGAATCTGGCGGCTGCCTTCACCACCTGCGAATGCCATGGCCTAAGAGGCTTGACGTTGGATTTTTCTCGCGCCGACGGGGCCGGGGAACGAACCCTGAACGAGGTCATCCGGATCATCGATAGGGCGGATCTGTCCGACGGGGTCAAGCAGGCCTCCGGCCGGGCCTATTCCCGTCTGGCGGCGGCGGAAGCCCGCGTGCATAATGCCCCTGCGGAAAGGGTTCATTTTCACGAGGTCGGCCGAGATCAAGCCATCGTCGGCGTGACCGGATTCTATGTCGCCTTGGAGGCGCTGGGTTCTCCCCGGGTGTATAGTTCTCCCTTGGTTCTGGGTTGCGGCATCGCCCGAGTTGCTCACGGTGTCATCCCCTTGCCCGGCCCGGCGGTGATGGAACTTGTCCGCGGCCTGCCGGTCAAGTTCATCGAACAGGAAGGGGAAACTATCACTCCCACCGGAGCGGCGCTTCTGGCCGAATCGGCCGACTTCGGCTCCTGCCCGGAGATGATCGCCTCCGCCGTCGGGTACGGTGTCGGGGCGAAGCCGTTTCCCGACCGACCAAATATGGTCCGGGCGGTGTTGGGGAAAAGCCGGGAATGATCGTTGAACGAGGGATCTCGATCCGATCGGTCCACCGCCGTCGCGGTATTTCCTCCCGGCTACAAAAGCAGACAAAAAAACCATTGCCCCGGCTCGGTGCCGTTTCATATCTTTCCCTGTCATTCGCTTCCGCCCGCGGGTCGGACCGAACCGGTCGACGGCGGGGGGTGATCGGAGATCACAGTCAGTCGCGAAAATAAGGTGTTGTCATCCTCTAACCAGGTTGGATCGAACCCATGAAGATAATGACCATTGCCGAACAGAAGGCGAACCAGTTGAGCGGCGTCAGCTTCGAGACCATCCAGGCGGCGCGCGTTTTGGGCGGCGACATCAGCGCCGTTCTGATCGGCGGCGAGATCGGCCCGGCGGCGACGGCCTTGGCCGCCAAGGGAGCGCGCGTTCTGGCCTATAGCCATCCGGAGTTGATTCATTTCAACGATGAAGCTTATGCGCGCATCGTCAAGAAGCTGATCGAAACCGAAAAACCGGACCTGGTGCTGGCCGGCGCCACCTTCTACGGGAAGGCCCTGGTGGCCCGCCTGACGGCCCTCTGTGGCGGGGCGATGGCCTCCGACTGCACGGGCCTGTCGGTTGACGGAGGATCGGTCACCGCTCTGCGTCCTGCGTACGGCGGCAATGCGTTCATGAAACTTCAGAACAACCGTCCGGGGACGTTCTTCGTGACCCTGCGGCCGAAGGCGTTCGTCGAGGCCGCCGACGCTCCCGGCGGGCAGGTTGTCACTCAGGCGGTCGATCCGGCCGTGGTGGCCACAAAAGCGAAGGTGCGGGAACGGGTTTCGGCCACCGGGGGCAAGGTCAATCTCAATGAAGCCGATGTCATCGTGGCCGCCGGCCGGGGGATTCGCGGCCCCGAGAATTTCAAACTGATCGAAGAGATGGCCGATGTCCTTCATGCCGCAGTCGGGGCCTCGCGCGCCATCGTCGATGCCGGTTGGGTGCCGTATCTGCATCAGGTCGGTCAAACCGGCAAGACGGTCAATCCGAAATTGTATTTCGCGGTCGGCATTTCCGGCGCGATTCAGCATCTGGTCGGGATGCGTTCCTCGAAGACGATCGTGGCCATCAATCGCGACAAGGACGCCCCGATCTTCAATATCGCCTCCTACGGCATCGTCGGGGATCTTTTCGAGGTCGTTCCGGTCCTGACCAGGAAGCTCAAGGAAACGCTCGGGTAACCGGGCGTCGCAAACCAAAAGCAAAGAACCCTGCCTTCTCCGGCCGGGTTTTTTGTATGGAGATTTCCGGGACGTGAAAACCGTCATCGCCGCCGTCGACATCGGCACCAATACCGTGCTGTATTCTCTCTTCGCCGTCGGACGGACCGGCCGTCTGAAGGAAATTCACTTTGAACGGCAGACGCCCCGCATCGGGGCCCGCCTGGCCGGGGGAAGATGCCCACGCATTACCGAGGAAAGTTATGACGCTCTGCGGCGAATCCTGAACCGGCAGACGGCGCATGCCCGCGCCCACGGAGCGGCCCGAACCCTGATTGCCGCCACCAATCCGCTCCGCCTGGCGGCCAATGGTCGCCTGATCGGCAAGCGCCTGCAGGCCGATCTGGGATGTCCGGTGGAGATTGTTTCGCCCGCCCGCGAGGGGTATCTGTCGTTTCTGGGGGCCACCGGCGGTCTGACTTCCGATGCGTCGCCGTTGGTGATCGACTTGGGAGGCGGATCGACTGAGTTCATCGCTTATCGCCACGGCCGCCGTCGTCTGTTCTGTTCCCTTCCGGAGGGGGCCGTCAGCCTGACCGAACGGTTCGACTCCGAAGGCCGGGTCAATCCGGCGGATTTTCCGGCGTATGAGAAATTTCTGGCGAAATACGATCGGCAATTGGCGAAGATACGACTCTCGGCGGTCGACGAGGTGATTCTGGTCGGTGGAACGACCTCGACCCTCGGTTTTCTGAAAGACGGTCGATTCCTGGACAGGCCCGGCGGAGTTATTCTGACGCGGGTCGATATCGACTGCGCCGTTCGCCTCTGGACCCAGACCTCGTTGTCCGACCGTCGCCGGCTGCTCGGGCCGGAACGAAAGCGCGCGGAAGTCATCTTTGCCGGGACGTTCTGGCTGCAGTATGTGTATAAGGCTTTGAGTCTGGGCCGGGCGCGGGCCACCCCCCGGGGATTGCGCCACGGACTGGCCTTGGACTTCCTGGCGCATAAGGGATTTCGCGCTTGACCTTTATGGGTGGGGAAGATAGATTGCCGACAGTACGGGAGGTACGGTATCGCCGATTGTTCACGTGCCGTTCGACTTATATCATATCCGGTCTTTTTGTTTGCGGCGCCGCCGCCCGGCCGTTCGATCGCGGGTGAGCGGTATTTTTTTAAGAAGGTGGGGAATGCATAGGATAATATATCGATTCGTTGTCCCGGCCGTCATCGTCCTCCTGGCGCATCCGGCGTATGGATGGAAGATGTTCTCGGCCACTCCGGCCGATTCCGTCCAGGGAAGACTTTTGGGCAGCGCCTTCGTGGATATCCTCTATCACGAAGGGGTCCTTTGGACCGCCAGCGGGGCGGGGTTGGGATATTCCGGCGACATGGGGGTCACCTGGAAGACGCTGACCACCGATTCCGGGCTGAATGCCAACGAACTGTCGGCCATGTTCGGACGGACCAATCAGATGTGGGTGGCCGGGTCGCATACGCAGATGTATTTAGGAGTCAATTATCCGTTCGGCGATGGATTCAACATCAGCACCGATTCCGGTCGGACCTGGACCTCCTCCACGCCGACAGAGGCCTCGAGCTTCGCCATGCTGGCCTACGATATCACCGGCGACGACAGCAACACCTATGTCGCTTGTTTCCACGGCGGCATGATCGTTTCCCGCGATCAGGGCCAGACTTGGAATCACCTGTTCTATTCGCCGTCCGACTCCAACGATTGGGTGGCCGACAGCTGGGTTGATCAGGAAACCGGGCGGTACTATTGCTGCGCCGTCGATTCCCTGCGAAACGATACCGCCGTTGTTTGGGCCGGATCGGCCGGCGGCCTGCAGTCGTTCTTATATCTTCCCAAACGGGACAAACTGGGCAGCAGCCGGATCTACAGCGTTCTCACCGACAGTTTGGACAGCAATGTCATCTATCTGGCCGGAAACGGCGGCGTGACCAAAACCGATACGCTGATCGGCACCTTCTACACCAGCGATACCGCCAACGGCCTGCCCGCCCATGAAGTCAGAAAACTATGCAAGTTCGGCGGCCGGATTTGGGCGGCCGTGTTTAACCCGGCCGATTCGAGCGGGCTGGGACTGTACAGCATCTCGCCGGACACGTTCGAATCCAACCGGGACGATGCGTGGCGGCAGGAAAACGCCGGCCTCTTTGAAGGACCCGACGGCGGGGTCTACGATTTTAAAAACCACCTTGATGTCGACTTCTATATTGCCGCCGGCGACAGCGGCGCCTATCGATCCGCCGACAGCGGCCGGACCTGGACCAGGTTCTTCGTCGATTCCTCCGACATCAGCCTTGCCTCGCCGCGCAACCAGGTCTATTCCATCGATGTCGACGGCGACAGCCTCTTCCTGGGCACGAAAGCGGGCCTGGTGGCGGCCTCGTTTACCGCGCCGTTTACGATAACCGGCGATACGATGATTACCTTCCCGGAAACCGATTCCACCGGATCGTTCGTCTCGTTCGTCCGCCATCATACCGGGACACGGACCTTCACCTGGGCGGGGGTGTCCCCCCTGACGGAAGACGGTCAGGCCAATGTCCTGTTCAAGTCGGCCGACAGCGGTTCCTACTGGGCGACCCTGTTCACCCCCGGTCAGAACGGGACGACAGTCTATGACATCCTCGCCCGTGATTCCGTCTCCTATCTGGCGACCTCGATTGGACTGTTCGCCAACCGAAATACGCCCTCGACCCTGCCGGAGTATACGGTCGAATACCAGGTGGCCGATGCCACCACCGGGTTGACTTTGACCAATCAGGAATTCCGGTCGGTCGCCTATGCCGCGCACCGATTGTACACCGGGACCACCGGCGGATGCGCCTATCGGGTCTCCAACAACAACTGGCGCGTCTTCATCGCCAATCCCGATCCCCGCAAACACGACGTCGCCTACAACCGCACCCATGCCAATTCCGGCCTGTCCGGCGACTGGGTGGTGGCGGCGATGGTGCAATCGTATCACGACACCGCCGTCGTCTGGGCCGCCTGCCGCCGGGTGCCGGATACCTCCGACCAGGCCAACGGCGTTTCCTTCAGCAAGGATTTCGGCGCCTCCTGGCAGACCGTTCTGCCGCAACTGCAGGTCTGGAATTTCGCCTATGACCAGAGCGGCACGGTCTATGCCGCGGCGACCGAGGGATTGTACTCCGCCGAACCTCCCTGGACGACCTGGACGCGGGCCGACATCATCGACCCCATTTCCGGGGACACGCTGGTTTCCACGACCGAGATTTATGCCGTGGAGGTGGCCGACAGTGTCTTGTGGGTGGGGACCGGCTCAGGCCTGGCCCATCGTCCCCTCGATAATCCCGATGCCTGGGAGGTCATCCGGGTTTTCAAGCCGGTGGAAAGCGCCGACGAGGTTTTCGCCGCGCCGGTGCCGTTCTCGCCGCTCAACAACAGCGGCCGGCTGACCATCCATTATCGCGTCGATGCCTCCGCGGACGTCACCGTTGAGATTTATGATTTCGCCATGAATCTGGTCAAAACCGTGGCCGAGGACAAATCCCGCGCCGGAGGGAGCGAGTATTTCGAGACTTGGGACGGGTACAACGAGGACGGCGACATGGTCGCGGTCGGGATTTATTATTTCAAGATAACCTTTTCCACCGGCGATGTGCGTTGGGGCCGGCTGGCGATCATACCGTAAGGGAGGCATCATGAAGAAATCGACCATAGTAGTGATGGCCGCCCTGATGTTGGCGTCGGGGGTTTGGGCCGGAGACGATGGCAGCGGCGGACAACCGGGGGCGTTCCGGGAGGTGAAGCTGGGCGGACGGCCCGCGGCCATGGGCGGGGCGTTTACCGCCGTGGCCTATGGCGGCACCGGCTGGCTGTACAATCCCGCCGGGATATCCCAGATGCGTAAGCCGGATGTCGCCTTTTCCTACCGGGCGATGCATCTCGATCGACGGCTGGGATATGCGGCGGTGACCATCCCGGCCAAGGAGGCCGCCACTCTCGGGTTCAGCTGGATTTATGCCGGCACGGCCTCGCTGGAAGCGCGCGATGTCCAGGGGTATGTCATTCCCGATCAGGATCTGGCCAGCCATCAGAATCTGGTCGGGGTGACCTTCGCCCGGACGTTCATCCCGCAATTGGCGGCCGGCGCCCGCGCCTTTTATGTCCAGCATAACATCGGGGGGATCAACGCCTATTCCGTCGGCGTGGATATGGGCCTGTTGACGAAATTCGATCTGTCCAAAAGCGCCTTCGGCCGCATCGCGCCGCTGGTGCAGGCCGGGGTGGTGGTCGAGAATATCGGCGCCGCCTACAAATGGACCACGACCAACTACTGGGCCACGCTGGGCCAGGAACGCGGCGCAACCTTCGATGAAAAATTCCCCGTAAACTATCGCCTCGGCGGAGCGCTGGTGCGGCCGGCGTTCGGTATGCTGGCGGCCGACGTGGAGATCAATTCCGCTTCGATCCTGAAGACCCATGTCGGGGCCGAATATCAGGTGTATCGGGAATTGATGCTGCGGACCGGACTGGACGATCTTCACCCGACCTTCGGCGCCGGGTTGTATAAACGATTCGAAACATTCGGCCTGTTCGTCGACCTGGCGTACCTGATGGACAAGCGGGGCGAAGGGGACGATGTTCTGGTATCCTTTGACGTGATGTTTTAAGCGGGGTCCCAATGACCAGACATGACATACGGTTATGGGCGGCGGGGGCCGTGATGGTTCTGGCGCTGGCGTCGCCGGCCGGCGCCGCGGTCGGCATGATCGAAATGCTGAATCTCTCCGGTGCCCGGCAGGTGGCGATGGGGGAAACTCCGGTGCTGACCGAGGTCGACCCGTTCAACCTGGAATACAACCCGGCGGCCATCGTCGGCCTGACCAAAGGACGGTTCGGATTCACCTACCACCGGGCCATCCAGGATCGGGACAACAGCAGCCTGGCGATCATCTTCCCGGTCAAAACGGTCGACTGCGGCGTGCACCTGCGGTTGTCCAGCCTGGGGGATATCGAGGGGCGCGGTGAAATCCCCTCCAGCGAACCGGATTACCTGTTTTCGGCGCATGATTTTGCCGCCCGGCTATTCGCGGCTTTCAAACTGCGCCCGAACCTTCAGGCCGGGATTTCGGCCGGATGGATGATGGAAAAGATCGACATCCATCGCGCCAACACGTTCGTTGTCGGCGCGGGGCTGCTCTACGGCTGGAAATACGGCGTGCAGTTCCACGCCGCGGCCGCCAATGTCGGCCCGTCGTTTACCTTCATTGCCGAAGAGCAATCGACCCCGGCAATCTACCGTGCCGGAGCGGGATACCACTGGCGCGACCTGTCGGTGGCGGCCGATTACGTGAACATCAAGTCGGGCGAGGGTCATCTGCATCTCGGCGGGGAATACCTCCTGC
>JAAZOE010000276.1 GCA_012797915.1 Candidatus Zixiibacteriota bacterium
CTTTTTCGTTCTCTTTGGGCAGGATGATGGTGAAAATGCCGGCGCGATAGGCCGCCGACACTTTTTCCTTGATACCGCCCACCGGCAAGACCTTGCCCCGCAACGTCACTTCGCCGGTGATGGCCACGTCGTTGCGAATCGGCCGCTCGGCCATAACCGAGGCGATGACCAGCGACACGGTCATCCCGGCCGAGGGGCCATCCTTGGGAATGGCGCCCATGGGAAAGTGAATATGGATATCGAATCCGGCGAAATCGTTGTGATCGATTCCCAGCGTCTCGGCCCGGGCCCGCACGAAACTGTGCGCAGCCTGAATCGACTCCTTCATGATCTCGCCCAGCGAGCCGGTGAAGATGACCTGGCCGGTGCCGCGCATCTTCAGCCCCTCGATCAACATCAGGTCGCCGCCGGCGCCGGTCCAGGCCAGCCCGGTGGCCACGCCGATCTCCGGTTTTGAGGTCGCCTTCTCGGGGATAAACTGCTGGGTTCCCAGAAACTGGTCGACGTTCGATTCCGTCAGGGCGATTTTGCATTCCTCCCCGGAAGCCTTCCGCCGCGTGGCCTTGCGGTAAATTTTCTCCAACTGCTGTTGCAGCCCGATCAACCCCGCCTCCATCGTGTACTGGCGGATGATCCGGGTTAAGGCCCGATCGGAAAATTTCAATTCCGACCGCGATAAACCGTACCGCTTGTACAGCTTGGGCAGGATATGGCGCTTGGTGATGACGACCTTTTCCCGCTCGATATACCCCGGCATCTCGACCATCTCGAGATGGTGCATAAACGGTTCGGGAAAATCATCCATGTACGAAATTCCCAGGACGAAAAGAATGCGCGAAAAATCGAAGGGGATGCCGACGTAGTTATCGACAAAACGACGGTTGTGTCGGGGGTCGACCGCCTCGAATAAGGCCAGCAGGGCATTGGTGTCGCCGGACTCGATGACATACTCCAGGTCCTCGATGAACACGACCAGATCAAAGGTCGCGGCCTCGATGATGGCCCGGATGAGATACCCCGGCCCGGCTCCCACTTCCGTGCGGTGTCCGCCCTTGATATCCTCCATCGTCGTCAAACTGGTGCCGTTGATCCGGACGAACCGGCGCCCCATGGCGTCGGCGATCGCTTTCACCAGCGAGGCTTTCCCGGTTCCGACCGGTCCGGCCAGACAGAGCACCGGCAAATCCTGCAGTTCCCGGCTCGACTGCCAGACGGCCAGATACTCCAGCACCTGTTCCCGAATCTGGGTCGAACCGTAGTATTCGGCGCTGATTTTCTTGTCCACCGCCGGCAGGTCGGAGGCCGGCACCGGCGGCGTGCTCCACGGCAGCGACAGCGCCAGTTCGAGGTAATTCTTGATGGCTCCGTATTCGGCCGAAGACGAGGAAATATGTTTGAGCCGGTCGGCTTCAAACAGCAGCCGGTCGGCGACTTCCTGCGGTAACGCCCGGTTGGCGCGAATCTTGTTATGGAACAGCCGTGACAGGTCTTCCTCGACGAACTCCTCCCCCAGTTCCCGGCGGATTTCCATCAACTGCTGACGGAGAAACGTTTCCCGTTTCTTCCTTTCCAGCGATTCCCCGACTCGTTTGTCGATCTGCAGGGACAGGGCCGTCTTCTCGACTTCCTCGGTGAGGATTCGCCGGAGGGTTTCCAGCCGGTCGGCCAGCTCGACTGCTTCCAGCATTTCCTGCTTGTCATAAGGCTGGATATGGAGCAGCGAGGCGGTCCGGTCGGCGAATTCTCCCGGCGAGGCCGCCAGGTCCTGCAACCCGCCGATCATCTCCGGCGGATAGTCATGATTCAACGCCGTCAGCCGCGAGACCAACTCGAGGAGGCTGTCGATATCCCAGCGGATCTGTTTTCCTTCTTCTTCGCCCTGGGTAGTCTCCAGATACGCCGCGGTCAGGTAGGGAGTAATTTGACGGATCTCGGTCAAGGCGACCCGCCGCACGGCGTTCAGCGTTACCATTCGGGAACCGCTGCTTCCGGGACGGGCCGATTCCACCTGCGCCAGAAGGCTGACCTCGGACAGGTCTATCCCGCCGTTTTCACCGGCGGGACGAGGGGAATAGGAGACAATCAGTTGATTGTCTCCGTCCATGACTTCCCGGAGCATTTCCAGGTTTTCTTTCAGGGCCAGCTGGACGACATGCTTCTCACCCGGCAGAAGGACGGTCGACTTGATCGGCAGAACCGGCAGGATGGTGTCCTTGTCGGATACCAAAAGCGGTAACTGTTTGCGAGACTTTATAATCATGGCCGTCATTACATTCCTTATCGGCTTATACACCGGATTCTCAAGTGAGTTTACCCCGGCCGGCCCTTTTTGTCAACTGTCCCGCAATCTTTTACCGGCGTCCTCCGGTCCTTCGTCAGCCGGCGACGACCACCGGCTGCAACTCCGCCGCCATTCGCTGGATCTCGTAGTCCGGAATCTCTTTCAAGGCGTCCACGTTGACCTTGATCTGCCGACGATCGGCCACCAGACGATAATACCCCGAACGGTTGTTCTCGTAAAGCGGCCACTGGGGCAGAAAATCACGTCCGATCTCCTGCCGCAGCCGGTACAGATAGCGGGCCTGGTTATACCCCTGTTCCAACTCCTCCTTGTAGACCCAGCCGTTGTCCTTGGTCAGACGCGACCAGACCAGGCTGACCAGATACTTGAACGATTTTCCGGTCAGCGTAATCGAATGACCATCGATCCGAACCAGGTATCGTTCCCGCACCGGGGTCCCCTCGATTTCGATCATTCTCGGCGTCCGGATTTCTTCCCCCGTCTGTTCCGGTACAGTTTGTTCTTGCACGGTAAGCATCGTTTCCTCCTTTGTATTCTCCAAAATTTTCTCTATCGCCATCCGTCGTTTTTCCGAAGATATCATCTCCCGCAGCAACGGCCGACCGGCCGCCCGCACCTGCGCGCGGTCGGTGATTCCCTGTCGATACAGCCGCAAGAGCTCCCCGCGGAACAGCACCCCGCCCAGCTCGTCATGCAACGGTTTCGCCTCCGGCGGCAACCCATACCCGACCGAGAAGGCGATCTGTTCCAACCGCCGGCGGAAAGGAGACAAGCGGTCATGGGCCCGGATGACCGCGGCGGCGGACGAAAACAGCCACCCCGCCTGCCGGGCCAGCGTATCGATCATTCCCAAATGAAGGGTGTACTTCCGTTCGACCTCCGGCGTTTTCGTTCCGTCCATCCAGTCGCTCAACAGAAAGGTCAGGCGCAGACGATTGGCTTCCTCCGGGGTCAATTCCCGCCGCCGAGCGGTCAGCTCCGCCAGCAAGGGATCCTCTTCCCGGCCATTGCCGGGAGCCGCCAGCGCGGTCCATCGCCGGTGCCGTCCCGATCCGGGCAGGTAGATCTCCCGTCCCTCGGGGGAGTGCAGGAACGAGTAGATGATCTGCATATCGCTGCCGGAAGAAATCGCGGGGCAGATATCAAGGATATATCTGGCTCCGGCCGCGGTGAGCCCGGTCACCGCCGCCGCCCGCCCCATTGGTGTGACCTGCCACCCGGCCTCATCGCAGGTGAGGAATCCGTTGGCGAGAAGCCGTTGATACGTTTCGTCGCCAAATGGAATCGATTCTCGGCCGCAGGCGCTGTACGACCGCTTTAGAATCCGCGCACAATCGTCCGGATTTTTGGCCATTTCCGAGCTGAACAGATCGAGGATGACGTCCTCCGCCGCCTGCAGCGGCAACTGCGAAACCAATGGCTCCGGCCGCCGTTCGACGTAGTAATCCCAAAGAATCGACCGTTCGAGATCGCCGGCGGCCAGCAGCATTGCCCGGCCCGGTTCGCCGTCGGCCCCCTCATACCCGACCCGCCCGGCCCGGCCGGACATGCTTTCGTATTCCGCCCAGGACAGCGGCCGCAGGCCCGCCCGTCCACCGTATCCCGGATGGCAATATTTCTGCGGTTCGATGAACACCACCGCCGCCGGAAGGTTGATCCCCGTCGCCAGGGTCGTGGTGGCGAATACCGCCATGATCCATCCCGTCCGAGCTCCCTCTTCCACCGCCCGCCGTTGCCCGGCGGTCAGATCGGCGTTATGAAAGGCCGCCCCGCAGGCCATGAGATTGCACAAGGTATCGTGGAGAATCGAGGGCTCCTCGTCGACCAGCGCATCGACGGCCCGGCGGCGGTTCTCCTCCAAGGCAACCAGGGCGGCATACTCGGCGAACCGCATGGCCGCGCGGACGGTTTCCTGCCGCGACTTGAGAAACACCAGCACCTGTCGCCCGGCGGCGACCGCCTCACGGATATTCTCGAACAAGACCTCGGCATTGTCCTTCCCCGTTTTGACCGGCTCCTGTCCGACCGTGCCGGAATTGTGGCAGCGGTAATAAAACGTCCCCTCGGAAGCCACCCCCCGGCGCAGTTCGACCGGCCGGCCGGATTCCAGAAGCAACCGGCACCCCAGCCAGTCGGCCAATCCGGTGGCATCCCCCAGGACGGCCGACAGGGCGATCAATTGGGGACGGTATTCCGAATAGAGGAGCTTGGTCAGAGCCAGTTCGAGCTGCGCCCCTCGCCGGCCATCGGCCAGCATCTGGACCTCGTCGACCACCACCGCCCCGACCCGTCCCAGCAGATCAAAATCGGTCAAGAGCAGCGCGTTGAACTTTTCGTATACCATCACGGCGATATCGAATCGGCCGGCGGCAATGACTGGATCGTTTTCCGGATGATCGCGGGTGCCGATGACCACCCGCAGGCCGGCCGCCCCATAGCAGTTTTCGAATTGACGGTATTTCTCCTCCGCCACCGCCTTGAGCGGCGCCAGGAATATCCCCTTGCGGCGGGTCAACACCGCCCGGACCAGCGCCATTTCGCCGCAGAAGGTCTTTCCCGAGGATGTCGGCGCCGAAATGAGCAGTGACTGCCCTTCCATGAGACCGAACTCATCGATGGCCCGGTATTGCAGCGGCAGAAGCCGCCCGCCGAACCGCTGCTCCCATCGGTCCATGATCGGACCAGGGAGACCGTATTTCGCCAACC
>JAAZOE010000277.1 GCA_012797915.1 Candidatus Zixiibacteriota bacterium
CCCTTGCGACGTATCGCCGCCGACGGCCAGGGCGTATTTGACATAGCCGGATTTGGCCAAGCCGAGGCAGACGAACATCGCCTCGGAGCCGGCCTTACAGGCGAACTCGAAATCGGCGCAATGGCAGTCCGGAACCGCCCCAATCGCCTCGGCCACGGTCGTGCCGGAGGGTTTTACGGCATACGGGTGCGATTCGGAGCCGACATAGACCGCGCCGATGTCTTTGGGGTCGATCTGGGCCCGGCGCAGGGCGTTGCGGGTGGCCTCGACCGACAGGGTGATCGTGTCGACGTCCGGTGTCGGCACCGATTTTTCGCGAAGCAACAAGCCCTTCTTGTAGCTGGGAGCGTCCGCGCCCCAGACCTTGGCGATTTCCTCGACCTTGATCCGGTGGCGGGGAATATGCGCCCCGTATCCAACAATACCAACCATGCGGGTACCTCGCTCGATTTATAGGTGTTGTCAAACAGCTTGAAATTTCTCTTCCGATGCAAAGGTTATTAGTATACGTTAATTGGGACCGAAAGGCAAGTCCCGGAGGGGCGATTTTCCCCCTCTTGACGGCAATAAAAGCAGGTCCGGGCGGCGGAGAGCGGCTACCCAAGGCGAAGGGAGTCGCATGCGAATGCAAACCGGCGGTGGAATCGGACGTAGTTTTGGATAAAGATGAAGATAATGGGGGAACCTTGGCATGAATAAACCGCTTTCGGCCGATGAACTGGGCCGGATGGACGCCTGGTGGCGGGCGGCCAACTATCTGTCGGTCGGCCAGATTTATCTGCTCGACAATCCGCTGTTGAAGGAACCGCTTACGCTGGAGCATGTCAAACCGCGCCTTCTGGGCCACTGGGGCACAACGCCGGGTTTGAATTTCATTTATGTCCATCTCAACCGGATTATCAGGAAGTATGACCTGAACATGATCTATATCATCGGGCCGGGTCATGGCGGGCCGGGACTGGTGGCCAATACCTATCTGGAGGGGACGTATAGCGAATTGTACCCGGAGGTTTCTCAAGACGAGGCGGGCCTCAAACGGCTGTTTACGCAGTTTTCGTTCCCCGGAGGGATTCCCAGCCATGTCGCGCCGGAGACGCCGGGGTCCATCCACGAGGGGGGTGAGCTGGGATACTCGCTGTCGCATGCCTTCGGGGCGGCGTTCGACAACCCCGATCTGATCGTGGCCTGTGTGGTCGGCGACGGGGAGGCGGAAACCGGACCACTGGCCGCCGGGTGGCAGGGAAACAAGTTTTTGAATCCCGCCCGCGACGGCGCGGTCGTGCCGATCCTGCATCTCAACGGGTACAAGATCGCCAATCCGACCGTGCTGGCGCGGATCAGCGGCGAGGAGTTGGAGCAGCTGTTCCGGGGGCACGGGTACAACCCGTATTTTGTGGAAGGGTCGGAACCGGAAGAGGTCCATCAACTGATGGCGGCGACCTTGGATACGGTCGTGTCCGAGATCAAGGCGATTCAGGCGGAAGCCCGTCATCTGGATTCGACCAGGCGGCCGCGGTGGCCGATGATCGTGTTCCGGACGCCCAAAGGGTGGACCGGACCGAAGGAGGTCGATGGATTGCCGACGGAAGGGTCCTTCCGGTCGCATCAGGTGCCGTTGGCCGAATTGGCGACCAAGCCGGAACACCTGAAAATGCTTGAGACTTGGATGAAAAGTTACCGCCCGCAGGAGTTGTTCGACCGACAGGGGAAACTTATCCCCGAATTGGCGGGATTGGCCCCGGAGGGGAAACGGCGGATGGGAGCCAATCCGCACGCCAACGGCGGATTGCTGTTGCGCGATCTGATCATGCCCGATTTCCGGACATACGCGGTTCCGGTGGCCAAACCGGGCGCGGTCACGGCGGAGTCGACCCGGGTCATGGGGATGTTTCTTCGGGATGTCCTGAAACTGAACCGCGAACACCACAATTTTCGACTGTTTGGGCCGGATGAGACGGCCTCGAATCGCCTGGCGCCGGTGTTCGAGGTTACCGATCGGATGTCGATGGGGGAAATTCTGGAAACGGACGATCATATCTCCCGCGACGGCCGGGTGATGGAGGTGTTGAGCGAACATCAGTGCCAGGGGTGGCTGGAGGGGTACCTGCTGACCGGCCGCCATGGATTGTTCAATTGCTATGAGGCGTTCATTCATATCGTCGATTCGATGTTCAACCAGCACGCCAAGTGGCTGAAGGTGACGCGGCACATTCCCTGGCGGCCGCCGATCGCCTCGTTGAATTATCTCTTGACCTCGCACGTGTGGCGGCAGGATCACAACGGGTTCAGCCATCAGGATCCGGGTTTCATCGACCACGTGGTCAACAAGAAGGCCGACATCGTCCGGGTCTATCTCCCGCCGGACGCCAACACGCTGTTGTCGGTGACCGACCACTGCCTGCGCAGCCGGCAGTATGTCAATGTCATCGTGGCCGGCAAACAGCCGGCGCCGCAATGGCTGGACATGGATGCGGCGGTCAAGCATTGCCAGGCGGGGCTGGGGATATGGGGCTGGGCCTCAAACGACGCCGGGGGAGAACCGGATGTGGTCATGGCCTGTGCCGGGGACGTGCCGAC
The DNA here is from genome assembly GCA_012797915.1 of Candidatus Zixiibacteriota bacterium. Classification (GTDB taxonomy): domain Bacteria; phylum Zixibacteria; class MSB-5A5; order GN15; family JAAZOE01; genus JAAZOE01. The sequence goes on from JAAZOE010000277.1 coordinate 2,578, forward strand.
GCTGGAGACCTTGGCCGCGGTCGACATCCTGCGCACGCATATCCCGGAACTGAAAATCCTGGTGATCAACGTGGTCGACCTGATGACGCTGCAGCCGCAGAGTGAACATCCGCACGGGTTGCCCGACAAGGATTTCGATCTATTGTTCACCACCGACAAGCCGATCATTTTCGCCTATCACGGGTATCCGTGGCTGATTCACCGGTTGACCTACCGGCGGAAGAACCACCCCCGCCTGCATGTCCGGGGATATAAGGAGGAGGGGACGACGACCACGCCGTTCGACATGGTGGTGGTCAACGAACTGGATCGGTTCCACTTGGCGGCGGATGTGATCGACCGGGTGGGCGGATTGGGCTCGCGCGCGGCGTATGCCAAGCAGTATATTCGGGACAAGCTGATCGACCACAAAACCTATATACACAAGTACGGCGACGACATGCCTGAAATCCGCGACTGGAAATGGGGGGCGGAGAAGAAAACGGCCTCGGCGCCGAAACGGCCGCGTCGGAAGGCTCCGGAAAAGAGCCAAACCAAACGGGGTCACAAATAAGGAGGTTCGCATGAAGTATGGCGCGCGCAATCAGATTATCGGCAAGGTCACGGGGATTAAGAAAGGCGCTCTCATGTGCCAGGTGACTATGAAAATCCCGGCAGAATCAGTGATGGCTTCGGTTATGACCATCGATTCGTTGAAGGAGTTGGGGA
>JAAZOE010000278.1 GCA_012797915.1 Candidatus Zixiibacteriota bacterium
CGTTTATCGCCACCAAGTATTGTTTGAACTACCTCTCCCCGGCCGAGATTATCGCGGCACGGTTCGTGCTGGCGGTGCCGGTGCTGTTGGTTGTCGTGCGGGCCAAGAAATTATCATTTGCATTGATTCGTCGGCAATGGCTGACGGCGGTCGCCTGCGCGCTGGTGCTGGTGTTCCATCTTCTGATCCAGGTCGAGGGGATGAAGACCACCACGGCAACGAATACCGCCTGGCTGATTACGACGATCCCAGTGTTTATCGTGATTCTGTCATACTTCTTTTTGCGGGAGAAGATCACCGGAGTGCAGGCGCTGGGGATGGCGATTGCGGCGTTCGGCGTGGTGCTGCTCGTCTCGCGGGGGCGGCTGGGGACGCTGGAGTTTATTCGATCCTATGGCGATTGGCTGGTGCTGATTTCGGCGGTGACCTGGTCGGTCTACACGATACTAGGCAAGAAGCTGGCCGGGTCGCATCCCTTGGCGGTGACGACATCGGTGCTGACAATCGCGGCGGTTTGTCTGGTCCCCCCTGTTTTGATAACATCAGGCGTGCGGGCATATGGGTCGCTCAACTGGGCGGCATGGGGCGCATTGATTTTCCTCGGCGTGTTCTGCATGGGGCTGGCCTACTGGTTCTGGGCGGAAGGATTGAAGCGCAAGACGGCTGGCGGCGTGGGGGTTTATCTCTATCTCGAACCGGTTTCGACCACATTGGCGGCGCCGTTTTTATTGCATGAACCAGTGACGCCAGCGTTGTTGGGCGGCGGCGCGCTGGTGGTGCTGGGCGTCTGGCTGGTGGAACGGTTCGGGAACCGCCGGGTAGGTTGATGAATCATACGGCAGGCGGGGCACACCTTTTCCGGTTTTATTCTTTCCAAGCGGCGATATTTGAAACCGTAGTATCCCCGGCCTTGTCGAAATGACCGGCAACTATCAGCATGCCGTCATACACCACCAGTGCATTGATTCCCCAATCCCGGCCATGAACGCCGGAACCAAGCGGCGACCAAGAATTGCCGTCCCAAGCAGCGATATTGTGAGCTTTCATGTCTCCTGCTTTGGTGAATCGACCACCGGCGACAAGCCTGCTGTTGTATTCCGTTAAGGCATTTACCTCTTTGTTTGTCCCTTTACCCAGAGGAGTCCATGATGAACCGTCCCATGCGGCGACATGTTTGACTTTGACATTACCCGCTTTTGTAAACGCACCACCCGCAATTAATTTCCCATCGAAGACATAAAGAGCATTGACAAATCCATTCAAACCCGATCCAAGCGGCGACCATGCATGACCATCCCAAGCGGCGATATTTCGAACCTCTGAGTCACCGACCTTGGCGAATAATCCTCCCACGATCAGCTGGCCGTTGTAGACTGCCATGGATACAACAGGTCCGTTAAAATCTGTCCCCCGCGGTAACCATGACTCACCATCCCACTCGACTACGTTCCCAGGCGGTTTGCCTTTGGCCATCCATCTAATGCCGCAGCCTATTAATCGCTCGTTCCAATCGATGATTTTATGGATGGTGTGCTCATACGCCGAAAAACCAAGCGGTTGCCAGCATAAACCATCCCACTTTGCCGCGCCAAATGCCGTGCCGCATGAATCATCCCATATTTCTACGCCCACCAGCGCGTCGTTCCACATGCAAAGGGAGGAGACAAAGCCTCTTATCCGGTAGCTGAATGGCTGCCAGGAAGTACCGTTCCAGACGATAAGGCCCGGGAAGAAATCACCGCCCGCAACCAACCGATCGTCATATTCACAAAGCGCCAGGACGCCTACGTCACCGCCGGTTATGCCTTTTCCCAACGATGACCAGGAACCGGGACGGGGGGCGGTCTTTTCGGCGGAAATCGCAGTCGAAACCATCGTCACGACGACAAAAATGATGACAAGAATCGATACGGCACGCTTCCCCGGCATGGAGGACCTCCCGAATAAGCCATTGAAAGCATGGATATATTACAATAATGGCAATGGCCGAGAAGGAATCAAACATAAATTTGTTCTTCATGCAAATAAACGGGAAATGATGATCTTAGATCGCCACGTCCGTCCGCCTGCAGTGGGTTCGCGATGACGCGGCTTGGGGATAGTAGACTCATGGGGAGAGATAAAAAAATAAGGCGGCCGCAGGCAGGGGGTTGGAGCTAGCGACCGCCAATGGCCGGGAGTCCCAGTTGTCAGTCAAAGGTGTTCCCAGCCGTTGGGCCATGAGGGGCTTATGGCCCAAGCAAGGGGCTTTTCTCTGATACGTCTTTTCCCAGACGCCTTTCCTGTAAGAAACATCCAAATCAAATAATCGCAAGCCCCTTTTTTTCGAAATTTGTCACTTTCATTATCCCCGGTCGGTTATCGGGGAATCAGCGCGGCCGCGCCCGCCGTATGGGAGTTGTATATTAATATACATGGCCCCAAGAGGTTGCGCCGGCCAAGACAATAAAAAACCCCGCCCGAAGGCGGGGTTTGACGAGAAACGATTAATTTGTACTAACTGAGATACGCCCGAAGCGACCGGCTGCGGGAGGCGTGCCGCAAACGGCGGATCGCCTTTTCCTTGATCTGCCGGACCCGCTCGCGGGTCAGATTGAAGCGGGCGCCGATTTCCTCCAGCGTCAACGCCTTCTCGGCGTTCAGACCGAAATAGAGATTGATCACCTCGGCCTCACGCGGGGTGAGGGTATCCAACGCCTTCTCGATCTCCACCCGAAGGGACATATCCAACAGCGCCTCATCGGGACCGGGCTGGAATTCATCCTCGAGGATGTCGATGAGCGAATTATCCTCGGAGACGGAAAACGGCTGGTCCAGCGACAGGTGCGAGTTGGATATCTTCAGGGTGTCGGCCACCTCGCTTTCGGACAGTTCCAGTTCCTTGGCGATCTCATCGGGCGACGGGTTCCGTCCGTACGTCTGTTCCAGCGACGACGAGACCTTGCCGATCTTGTGGAGGGTGCCGACGCGGTTGAGGGGAAGCCGGACGATGCGGCTCTGCTCGGCCAACGCCTGCAGAATCGCCTGCCGGATCCACCAGACCGCATAGGAGATGAACTTGAAGCCGCGGGTTTCATCGAACCGTTTGGCGGCTTTGATGAGGCCGATGTTCCCCTCATTGATCAGGTCCGCCAGAGACAAGCCCTGATTTTGGTAGTTCTTGGCGACGCTCACGACAAAGCGCAAATTGGCCTTGGTCAGTTTCTCCAAGGCCCGTTTGTCCCCCTGCTTGATGCGTCGGGCCAGGCGGACTTCCTCATCGGCGGTGATGAGCGGGGTGGAACCGATTTCACGCAGGTACAGGTCGAGGGAACGATCCTCATCCCGGTACCGTCTTGACTGCTTAGCCACGAACCCTTCGAAGCCTCCTTATACGAAACGAACACGACACCGTCGGGGCCGTCATCGCCGGGGGTCGATCGCCGCCCAGCGCATGTTCCCTTCGGTGTCCAGCACGATAAGCGATATCGGCTTGTTTTTATTTTTCACCCCGGCCACCGCGGCGCGGTAGTCGGCGAGAGTTCCGATTTCATACTTGTCGATCTCCAGGATGATCACCCCGGGGACCAGATTGCTGTTGTCGGCCGGGGAATTCCGGAGAACATCGGTGACAATGACCCCGCCGGTTTCGGGACATTCCACCCCCAGCCGATAGGCCAGCTGCGGCGAGCATTCGGATACGGCCATCCCCAGCCAGTAGTTATCCTCGGGGGCCGGCTGGGTGGTGCGTTCCGAAATCGTCTCCATCGCCTTGGCCCGATCGCCGATGGTGACGTTCAGGGTCAGAGCGCGACCGTCGCGCATCACTTCCATTGGAACACTGGTGTTGATCGGCGTCGAAGCCACCTGGAACATGAAGTCGCTGGCGTCGGTGACCGGCTTGTTGTCGTACTTGGTAATGAGGTCGCCGGGACGCAAACCGGCCATGGCCGCCGGCGAACCGCGGAGGACCTTGTCAAACGTCACGGCCGGGCCGGACAGGCGCAGGTCATCGAGCTGATCCCGGGAAACATCGCGGATATCGCTGATTCCCAGCCAGCCGCGGACGACGCTGCCGTGGGCGATCAGGTCGGGGACCACCGCCCGGGCATAATCGATCGGGATGGCGAAACCGATGCCGACCGATACGCCGGTGGGCGAAGAGATAGCGGCGTTGACGCCGACGGCCTCCCCTTTCAGGTTCAACAACGGTCCGCCGGAATTGCCGGGATTGATGGAGGCGTCGGTCTGAATGTAGTTTTGATACTGCACATTCCCTTCGGCGAAGCGCAGATTCTTGCGGTTCTTGGCCGAGACGACGCCGGCGGTGACGGTGCGGTCGAGGCCCTGCTGCGGGAACGGGTTGCCGATGGCCACGACCCATTCGCCGACCTCAAGTTCCTCGGAATGGCCGAAGGGGATAACCGGGAGATCGCTTTTCGGATCGATTTTGATGACCGCCAGATCGGTGGCGGGATCCGCCCCCACCAGTTTGGCCGGGTAGGTTTCATTATTGGACAACGTCACCGTGATCCGACCGCCATTGGCGATGACGTGGTTGTTGGTCAGGATATATCCTTCCTCGCGGAAGATGAACCCGGTGCCGTAGGACCGTTGATAGCGCGGATGATCCAGGCCGAAAAAGCGGAAATAATCGTCCATCAGCGAGCCGCGGTAGTTGCTTTGGGCTTCGGCGGTGATGTTGACGACGGCGTCCCGGGCCGCGGCCACGACGTTGATGAACGGGGTGGAGAAATCGGCCGGTCGGTCGGATACCTGAGCCGTCGGCAGCGGTTCGGCCCGTTCGCGGGCCATGGGGGTAGCCGGCAGATCCATCATCGAGGCGATGATGATCCCGATCAGAATAAACAGCAGTGCAAAGAGCACCGAAGAAAAAGCGCGCCTTCCGGCGCCCAACATACCCGTACTCAATTCACATCCTCCAACGGGTTAGCCTTTTAAAATAAGACAAAAACTTCAGGCGTCAAGTTCAAAGTTTCTTCTTTCACGGCCGATTTTGTCTATAAATCGTTCTCCCCGGGCGATTTCCTTCCTGGAAATCCGATTGCAATATGATACGCTCCAAGGCAGTCAAAGTTTAAAATTTATTGGAATGGGGTAAGACCGATCCGGCAGGCACCGGAGTCAAGCCGACGGTATGGCCAGGACTTTCTTAATCCGTTGTCCCTCAACCTCTAAGACTTTCAGGCGGATCGTGTTCCAGTTCAGGGAGGTCCCCTCGGCCGGGATCGAGCCGACCAGGTCGTAAATCAGCCCGGCGACGGTTTCAAACTCCTCCTGCTCCAATTCCAGATCCAGCTCGGCGGCCAGGTCTTCCAGGGAGCAGGTCCCGGAGACCTCATAGGCTCCCCCGGGACGGCGGACGATGTCCTCCTGGAGGAAGGGGTCGTGCTCGTCCTGGATGTCGCCGACGATTTCCTCAAGAATGTCTTCCAGCGTGATCAGGCCGGCGGTGCCGCCGAACTCATCAACCACCACAGCCATGTGCGTCTTGGCCTTCTTGAATTCACTCAGGAGCTGGTCGATTTTTTTATGCCGACCGACCCGCAACGGCCGCCGGATATGCCGGTCGAGCCGGAAATCGTCGCGTTGCGACTGGCTGAGCAACAGCAGGTCCTTGACGGCGACGACGCCGATGATGCTGTCGATCGTTTTATCGAAAACCGGGTAGCGGGAGTAGCCGTGCCTGCGGATGGCCGCGCGGACGGTTTCCAGATCGGCCTCCGCCGGAAAGGCAACCATATTAATCCGCGGGACCATCACCTCCTTGACGGTGGTTTCCGAGAGCTCCTCGACGCCCCGAATCATCTCCCTGCGTTCCGTCGAGGCCTCGTCGGAATCCTCCTCCGACTGGGAGCGCCGGCGCTGGGGAAAGAGCCGTTCCAAGAGCGACGCAGTCTTCAAAGCAGGTGTACCTCCGAGAACTTTTTTAGAAGGGATTCCTGATAGTCCAGCATCTCCCCCCGGGGATCCGATTCGTCGTGGTCGTACCCCGATAGGTGGAGTATACCATGGAGAATGAGCCGCTTGAGCTCCTCGTTCGCGGGAATCCCGAGATCTCCGCAGGTTCTCTCCAGGGTTTCCAGGGAGATCAC
>JAAZOE010000279.1 GCA_012797915.1 Candidatus Zixiibacteriota bacterium
GCGAAACCGGCACCGGCAAAGACCTGCTGGCCCGCTATTACCACGATCAGAGCGGGCGGAAAGGGGAGTTTGTCGCCGTCAACTGCGCCGCCTTCCCCGACACGCTTCTGGAATCGGAGCTGTTCGGATATCGCAAGGGTGCGTTTACCGGCGCCGGTGCAGACAAGGAAGGATTGCTGCATCGCGCCCAGGGAGGGACGTTCTTCCTCGATGAAATCGGGGAGATGCCGTTGACTTCGCAGGCCAAACTCCTGACGGTCATCGAATCCTGCCGGACTCGACGGCTGGGGGATACCAGCGAAGAGACGCTCGATATCCGCTTCGTGGCCGCCACCAACTGCGACCTGGCCGACATGGTCGCCCGCGGCAGTTTCCGACGGGACCTCTATTTCCGGCTGACCGGGATCATCTTCACCATCCCGGCGCTGGCCGAACGTCCCGAGGATATCCCCCTGCTTCTGGCCCATTTCCTCCGTCGAGAGGGCGCCCTGGGCGAACGGGAGATTATCGATCCGGATCTGATCATGGAGTTTTCCTCGCGGGCCTGGCCGGGAAACGTGCGCCAGCTGGAATCGGAAGTCAAAAAGCTGGTGTTGTTCAAGACGCTGGCCAATGAAGATTCCCTGACCGATCTGGCCGGGGTGTTGGTTCAGGATGAGCGCGACAGCGGCACGACCTCTCTGTTTGACCAGGTCGAGCAATTCGAGAAGACGCTGATCCTGCAGGCGTTGCGGATGGCTGATTGGAACAAATCCAAAGCGGCCCGGGCGCTGGGAATTCATGAATCGACCCTGCGAGCCAAGATGAAACGATACGATTTGGATACCGCGTTTCCCTCGTAAAAGTATACGAGCGACGCACAATATTCGCATTCTTTGATAAGCGCATGCCCGGCATGCGCTTATCTTTTTTGTGCCGACCGGTCATCGTATGGCCGTACGAAAAAATGATCCTGTGTAAAAATCATGTTGGTTTGGTGATGCGATTGTAACTTGTTGTTGGTAAACTTCTTAACGGCATCGGCCCGGTCGCATCGCATGCGAAGGCATGCCGCTTGCTATATATTATTCCGTCATTTTTGGTGCCTTATTGTTGCGCTGCTTTAGTAGTCCTTTTTTCTCGGCAAAGCCGCCTGTGCGTGAGGGGTGCACGGGCGGCTTGCTTTTTGGGCCTGTTTTCTCCGTCGGGTAACCCAAAAATCATTTGCCCCCGCCCGCCGCCGCAAATATATATCGACCTATGGATAAGTATCATATCACCCGACGGAAACAACTGGCGGAATTTTCCAAAGACCAGTTGATCGACATGCTGGAGGATGCCTCCAAAAACTGGCTGGCCCACGATGGCCTCTGGTTTCTGGCCTGCGAGGGTCGGCTGGGAATGCCGGAGGCGATCGAACTGGATCGTCAGGCCTGGGAGCGGTTCACCGTCATCGAGGCCAAACGGATCATGGCCCGGCACAACATTCTTCCGGGCAGCGGACTCGATGGCCTGAAAAAGGCCCTGGGATTCCGGATGTACGCCCACATCAACATCCAGGAAATCGTCGATGAGACCGAGAAGAGCTTCACTTTCCGGATGAACGACTGCCGGGTGCAGTCGGCCCGCAAGCGGGATGGACGGCCCGATTTCCCCTGCAAGGTCGTCGGCCTGGTGGAATACACCAAATTCGCCGAGACCATCGATCCCCGTATCCGGACCGAATGCGTCTGCTGCCCGCCGGATCCCCATCCGGGGCAGTATTACTGCTCCTGGAAATTCAGTCTGGAGTAGAAATGCAAACGGCCGGTTTTGGGGCCGGCCGTCTGCTCTTGCAGGGGCAATTAAGGCAAGGAGGTTACCATTCATCGGGCTTTTCGGGGGAATCACCCGATGAAGTTGAAAACGGGGTGTCCAAGATGTCCTTCGTGGTGTCCCGACACCACCGCTTTCATAAGTTATAACCGCCCCCTTTTCCATTTGTTCCCATCCTGATAAAAAAGTTTTCAAGTTTGGAAGGCCGAATATATCGGCTTTTTTTCCGGTTGTCGGGGGCCCGAAAATCGCTATATTACCCCTTGCCCATGGGCAATGTCCGGGCGAATCACGCCGACCGGGCCGCATCATCGGCCCGCTAATGTACGACAAGGTGCGAGGGTATTATGGATCAGACGAGAATCGATACAATTCAGGCCGAGCTGAAGCGGATGGGGCTGGACGGCTGGTTGTTCTATGACTTCCACGGCCACAACGATATCGCCGTACGGTTTTTGGGACTGAAAGGAATCATCACCCGACGGTCGTTCTATTTTATCCCTGCCGCCGGGACGCCGACGGTGTTTGCCCATGCCATCGAGCACGGCCCCACCGGGGCGCTGCCGGGACGGAAGTTCTACTTTTCCTCCTATCGCATCCTCGAAGAGGAACTGCGGCGGACGCTGGCCGGAGTCAAGCGGGTGGCGATGGAGTATTCCCCCATGGGGCGCCTGCCGTATGTCGGCAAGGTGGATGCCGGGACCGTTGAACTGATCCGGTCGTTCGGGATCGAGGTGGTCACTTCGGCTGACCTGGTGGCCCGGTTCGATGCCTGCCTGTCGGCGGCGCAAATCGCCGCCCA
>JAAZOE010000280.1 GCA_012797915.1 Candidatus Zixiibacteriota bacterium
CGTCCCATAGCGTACCTCTTCCATAGTCACATATGCAAAGAACAATTATTTTCGCAGTCCCGGTGGAGGGCATCCAGACACAGGAAAAAACGGCTGCTGCAGCCAGATCGGTTCATGAGGAAAGAACGAGAGCCTGCGATGATAGGGACGGCTCCCGGATGGTTATCCGGTTGCGGTCACACGCGGATAGCGGATATCACCCCGGCTCATTGTGGCAAGTAGACAATTCTTCCCCGGCGATCGTCATCGCCGCTGCGATAGCATTCCGATTCTGGTACGTCCTCCAGTGAGCACCTCATACCATACTCACGGTCCGGTTCGACCCGGTTCATCTGTAAAGAGCATTAGAACTTTTCGCCGACGCATCATCCGTTCAACGAGGGGCGGTTATGTACCATGCGTCTGCGAAGTATTTCGTTTGTCATCCGGTTCAGGGTGTGCTCGGACCCCAACCAAAAGGAACCTTGAGAACTGGTAACAATATAAGTTTTTCCACGATTTCTGTCAAGCGTTTATCTTGTTAACGGGTAATAAAGTATCGCTGGCTGGTCGATCGGGCGGGACAGTGCTATCGTGGTTCCATCCGGACCGGTTGGGCGTCCCGCAGCCGGCATTGATCGCAAAAACCGGACAATAGTGCCAGTCTTTATATTCTATTGGCCGACAATTTCTTGCCGCTATACGGCTTTGGCCTGTCGAGTCGTTGGGGCAAATAGTGGGACATGGGTCTGGTCGATAGACCTGGTTCGATCCTGCGAATGAATCCCCGGTAAAACAAAGCCGGCCAGCCAAAGGCCAGGTTGCCGATCAGCTTACCTTCTCCACGACGAGGAGGAAATTCACCCGATGCGCCCAGAGGAAATGCACGGTGACATTCGGCACAATGGCAACGATGTCACCTTTCAGGCCGTTCAGGAATTGTTCCAGCCTCCCCTGGTCGGCGGTCATCCTGAGGTCGAATCTGTGAACGTTGTAGGCCATCTGACTGCTTCCTTTGCCATAAGTTCTGTTCCGGCCCCCCCCCAATCGTTCTCTTTCAAAAATCCAAGTCGGATGGTGAATCTATGCTAGACTCCGTTTGTGCCATCTCGGGCCCTTTCCGGGGTGTGGATCCTGACATCAAGACGCCTCGCAGGTAATAAAGCGCCATCCCGAAAACCAGTACCAGGCAACCCAGAACAGCCTTCGCCGTACCGAACCTGCCGTGCAGGATCGGAAACAGGATGACGATCAGAACAAGGGCGAGAACGGTGGTCGCATATGCCCATATCTTATTCACGTACTTCGACATATGTTGTTCTTTCCACCTTGTCACGGGCCCATTCAGCGGGAGGCGACCACACTCGCCAGGACCAGAACCAGGGCCAAATTAATCGAGACAATCCAATGGTAGAACAGGGGCCCAACCCGCCCATCCTCCATTATCGTTACCTCCCGATACTGGCTCACGTATGAAAAGAGCAACAGCCGCAGTAAGAGGAAGTTCACCGGCCGGCCGCGTCGACGGAGATTATCGAATATGCACAGACTGGTCACCACGAACCAGGCGACGCAGACAGCCGCCAAGGCAATCAATACGCCGGTGATGTTCATAACTACACCTCCGCACAAGATACCGTATCGGAATCACCAAAATTCATGACCGGTCACCCCTCCCAAGTTGCCGACATCAGACGAATTCCACTTCCTGGCGATCGCGGAAGAACACCATGGCCAACACGATCGAGGAGACCGGAATGAGAATCAGTGAAAACGGCGCCAGTAGCACAGTCACCTCGCAGATACCGGCGGCCATGGTTATATAAGCCAGATACCGGATATGGTCGCCAAAGGCCACCGTCCCTTTCAGGAGCCTGGTTGCGACCATGATGTCGACGATGCCGATCGTCACCATGGCCCCGGTGAAGAAGACGGCGTAGGTCACGGCCATGACAACGATGTTGACCGGCCAGTAGATCATCAGAATCGCGCTGAGCACCAGTCCGATTGCCTGAAAGGCGACAGCCCACCAGATCGAAATGATGATCAGCAGGTCCAGTTCATGATAGTCGTACCGTTCATGCAGCAACCGACGGAACATCAGCATCGTGTAGACGCCGATGATCGTGAAGACGATCATAATCAAATCCGAGGGACCGATGAACGGCCGCCGTTCGTTGAACAACTCCTTGGCGACGACGGCCTCGATGATGCCGATGGACATGCCCACCGGAAACAAGACCGCCTGGAGGACGGCCAGGATGCCGGCCCATTTGTACCTGTTTTCTTCCATATTTCTTGCTCCCCCCGCCGCGCCCCATGGTACGCGGTCGTGTTGGCGCCGCGATCAAACGAAGTCGGGCGCGTATTCCAAGATGTCCCCCGGCTGGCAGTCGAGTTCCCGGCAGATCGCCTCGAGCGTGCTGAATCGTATCCCCTTCACCTTCCCGGTCTTCAGAAGCGACAGGTTAGTGACCGAGATGCCGATCCGCGCCGCCAGTTCAGTCAGCGACATCTTCTTCTTCACCAGCATAAGATCGAGATTTATTTGAATCGCCATATTGTAGCTCGTTCTTTTATTGTCGTAAATCGACAAATTTTTTATGCGCTACATAAAATACGTTAAATAAAACGTATAGTTGCAGGAATTTGTCAGTTTTTTTCTGTACCAATTGAGTCTAACCGGGGTATGCACGAATCTTCGGGATGGAGACTTAAGATATTAAGATATCATGTCTTATATAATTCACTGATAGATATTGTCCATAATATCAATCGGGTAATGAGAATTATAAAATACGAAAAAACCAACCCTGGTTAAGCCGATTGAGGGTTGAATTCCGAAACAGGGAGAGCCGGGCGGATGTCGGAATCTATCGCGCCGCCGAGGCATCGTATATGGTACAGGCCTCCAAAAGGACGGCATCGATTTTCTTATTCACATTCGGTTCCGGCAGCAGGCTTTGATCGACGGCGTCAATATTCCAAACCCCTTGTCTCCAGCCGATTCCCTGCAGAATGGCCTCGATCCCCAGAGCCTCATCGCATTCGGCGCGGATGATATTGCCCTTGTCCACCCAGAGGGTCAATTGCCGTCCGGCGGCCGAGAGATTCAGTTGCACCGGCCGGGGATTGCTGCGGGTGGATTCCAGGAGCTCGATCAGGCTCATATCCTCCAGGGAGCCATGCGTTCCCAGTTCCCGGAGGACTTCCAGACGGGATTGCGCTTTTTCGTCGGCCCGTTTCCGCAGGCGGAGAAGCTTGGCCACCAGGACGTCGGTATTCATCGCTGCATTGAACACGTCCTCGAGGCCATGCTTGATCAGGCGCAGGGCCTCATCGACGGCCTCCGCCTCCACCAACAGGATGGTGGGGATATGGTCGACTGCGACGCCGCGGAGAGACAATCCGAGGATCAGGTCGCAGATATCCGGGCCATCGCCGCTGTCGCGGATCATCAACAGGTGCGGCTGGGACCGGGCGCAGAACCGGGCGCACTCATCGGCGGAATACGACCAGCTGACATCGAAACCGGCGTCGGCCAGCGACGATTCGAGGCTGCCAGGTATCGGACCCCGGGAAACGAAAATATGAACCGCAAACGGGCGGCCGGAGCGGATCCGTTTGGGAGCCATGGCGGCGATGACCTCCAGCAGTCGTTGTGCGATATCCGGGGCGACCAGGTCGGCGGTCTGCTGCGGCAGGGATTGCCGCACCTGGCGGAGTTGATTCGGGGTCAGAGCGTTCGGTTCCGGCCAGGCATGGCAGTAGATATCGACGGCGGTCAGAATTTGGCCGGCCAGCGCCTCGGGTTCCAGCGCCTGCCCGGATATTCCAGCTTCCTCATCGTACATCCGCCGCAGGAGTCTGATAACCAGCGGCGGGTAGTCCCAAGACGCCAGACGACCGGCGGAAAGGCCGATGATTTCAACCTGGGAGTAGATATCGGTCAGCTTCAGGTGTGATTCGGCCAGGTTATGGAAGGAAGCGGCGGTTGCCAGGGCCAGGCGCAGGTTGGACGAGAGGTCGAAATACCGGCCGAGGGATTCAACCAGCTGGGTCGCTATCCGGGCATGGGCGTGCAGCGGTTTTTCCGGCTGACCGTACATATGGCCGATGACGGCCAGATTTCTGGACATGAGTTCCTCGGCGAAATCATCCACGGTATTATTGGTCAGGATCTCGGCTTCCGAACGGTAGTACCGGATCGATGTCTCGGAGGCATGACGATACAACGGCCGGACCGCGTCGTTGGCTCCGCGAAGTGTTTCGTCGATAAAAACGGTATCCGCCGATTCGGACTGCAGATGCGATTTTGCCGCGGCAATGTCGTTGACAATCGTGACGGATACCTGCTCCGCCTGGAATAACGACCGGAGACGGTCGCTGATCCGTCCTCCAGGCGTGACAAACAGGACGGACCGTCGCGATGTTTGTGGGCAGGGCATCGATTCAGCCGGACATTCCTCGATTATATCGTCGACCGGAACCGGGTCATCGACCAGGGTTCCGAACATCGCATCATCGAACAGGTCATCAGGCGGCGCCGGGGGCTGCTCCGGATGAGTGTCCGGTTGATCCGATTCGACCGTCAGGTCAGCAATGACTCGGTCAATGGCGTCGGGCCGGGCGGCATAGAGTTCCACGGCGACATTATACAAACCCGCGGTCAGCTCTTGTACCAAGCGGGGATCGAACGGATCGGCGCAGGCCACTTTAAGGATTTGTCCGTTGGGATCGAAATCAAACGGGACCACCCGTAACCGGCGCAACATATCTTCCGGAAACGTCCGTCGGACGGTTTCCCCGATATGGGTATTGGCCAGGTCGATTTCGGGAAAGGTCCGCGGCACGGTCGGGCGCTGAATAAAATGATCCGCATTTTCCTGATCCGGTTGAGAGAGGAAAAAGCTCATCGACATCGCCGAAAGATCATGGTTTTCCATCACCGATACCCCTGTATCCGGGCATAGGCAACCCGGTTGGCTCGTTCCGCCGGTGTTGATGGACCGGTCAAACTGCGTAATCCGGCTTCTTTTCCTAGTAGGTATCGGTTAATTCGGCGGCAAATTGAGGATGGCCCGCAAGGCGGGCAGGACGGTCATGCCTATCCTGAACGGGAACGGATAATGTCTTGCAAGTCATTGTGCAAAAATTAGATAATGGCAGCCGTGTCCGGCCGTCAATCTTATTGCATTCATCGGAAAAGGGGCGGATCGGTTCGACCCGCCCCGTGGGCAAATGGCCTCAATACCATCTATTTCAAAAGCAGCATTTTCCGAGCCCGGACGGCGCTATCGGCCTGCAGGCGGTAAAAATACACCCCGGTCGCCGCCGGTCGACCGGCGTCATCCGTCCCGTCCCATGTGATCCGATACGATCCTGCTTCCTTCGGGCCATGGACCAGCGTGCGGACGGTTTGGCCCAGGAGA
>JAAZOE010000281.1 GCA_012797915.1 Candidatus Zixiibacteriota bacterium
GCGATACCTCGCCGGTTGTCCGCTCGGCGAGGTGATACAGAAACCGGGTTTTCAGATTGTAGCTGTCGTCATCGGCGTCGTACCCAACGCCATAAAACCGGCTCTGCCCTTTGCGATAATCGGTGGACAGGAAGAAACCGAACCGCTTGGACAGCATCCGGGACACCCGCGCCCGGGTGTAGGCGTAGCTGAACGATCCCCGTTCCACCGTAAACTCGGATTTCGCCCTGTCCTGCGGAATCGCCGCCGGCTGCAGATGGAGCAGGCTCAGGCCGCCGTCGGGCGCCATCGCTCCGGCGATCGGCCCCTCGATGATCCGCGCTCCCTCCAGATCGCCGGTGGCGATATCATCGAAATCAATCAGGCCATCGGCCGGAATCACCCGGTCATACGGCCGCATCTGCAGACTGCCGCTGAACACCGTCATCTGCTGCCCCGGCAGCCCGAACGGTTGTACTGTCGTCCGCAATGGCGTCTCGTGATAGGTCATGACGAAATATTCCGGCCGCGAGGTCAGAAATCCGGCGGCGTTGCGCGGGTAGAGATCGCGTTGTCTGACATCGTACGTTTCGGCAAAGCGAGCGAACGCCGTCGTCACCGAATCGAGAAACCGCATCGGCAGATGGTACTCCACCGGCTCGGTATGGACCGTATCAATCAGAGGCTCGCGGACGCTGTCGGCCGGGGGACCGTCTGGCTGCGTCTGCAGGGAATCGATTCTGGTCGTATCGGGCGGTATGGTCGTGCTGTCCGAAGGGATCACCCCGGCAGCAAGCCCCGGTGTCAGGCAGATCGCCAGCAGAATGGCGGACAGGATGACCGCTCGGCCCCGGTTCATGACGACCGCCTTACCCGCGCCGTCAACCGCACGATCACCGGGTAGCAGAGCGGGAATAACACAACATTGGACACGATCGTGGCCAGCGAGAAGACCAGCCCCGCAGCCAGGTATTTCCACGACCGGCCGTAGAGCAGGGTGTCCACGCCATTGACGATACTCTGAAACATCAAACCGGCGGCCAGGCCGAAGAGAGCATACCAGACGAACCCAAGGGTTGTCGTCCGGGTCGCATACGAGCGGCGGGAGGCCAGCGCCCCCAGACCGCCGACCAGGACCATCCCCGCCACCTGGGCGCAGACTATCGGAACCGGGGCCATTCCCAGTGGATTGAATATGGTCCAGAGAAATTCTCCCAGGCCGCCGACCGCCATGCCGGCGACGCACCCGAACAGCACCCCGGAGGCAAAGATGACGACAAACGAGAGGCTGACGTTGGGAACGTACACGCTGACCAGCGCGGCCACATAGGCCAGGGCTGAAAAGAGGGCCACGCGGGCCGCGAATGTCCCGTCACCCTTCATCGCAAAACGACGATCTTCTTCACCTCGGTCATCCCGGCGAATTCGATGACCGCCAGGTATGGTCCGGCGGCCACGATCTCCCCGGACTCATTGGTCAAGTTCCAAAGAACCTCCGCGGCCCCGCCGGAAGCGGCTTCCCGCAGGGAGACTATCTTTTCCCCGGCCAGGGTCATGATCGAGACAACCATGTCGCCGGTCGAGCCTGCTTCGCTGGCCCTCAATTCTCCGCGGAACGTAATGAACGGGTCCTTCTGCACCCAGGCCGGGTTCGGATACGGATCGACAATCCGGTTTTCCCCGACCGACACGATGGAGAAGACCTCGTCGGATTGATCCGACGGCTCGCCGCCGGCGGCATCGGACACCCGGATCAAACAGGAATCGGAAGGGGTGCTGGGCACCGTCCAGGCATATCCCAGGCCGCTGTTGGGCACCGTGGCCAGCGTACTCCACGCGCCGCCGTTGTCCAGGGACAGTTCGAGAATGACGTCCTCAACCGAGTCGGGGAAGTTCCAGAGGATGGTATACGTGGCGCCGGGATACAACCGTTCCCCGCCGTTGGGTTGCAGCAGTCCCTCGCCCAGAGGCGCGACGATGAGCGAATAGTCGACCCGCAGGGCGTTGCCGGAAATGACCGAGGGGATGATAACGATTTTGTCGAAATCGGCCGCGTTGGGAATCCGAATGGTGGTCACGGTCGAATCATAGGTGACCGAATCGATAAAGATTGTCTGGCCGAGGTCCGATACGGTGACCGGCAGGCCCACTATCTGAATCGCCCACGGTTTGGTGCGATCGCCGTCGAAGGTCACCTCCAAACCGGCCGGAAACGCCGAGGTGTTCCGCAGCAATATATAATCCGCCCCCAAGTTGTCCGGCTGTAGCGAATCGGGGATCGTGACGCTGGCCGGATAGGCGGTGATTTCGCGGGCAAACCGCTTGATCGAAGCGTTTTCCTGAAACGATCCCGTGGGGTTGGGGTACCCGGCGGCGTCCGGATAATATTCGCCGCTGCGCGCCCACGGTCCGGTGAACAAGTTCCAGAGAGCGAACCGGAAGAACATAACCCGCAGGTTCAGGCTGGCGGCCGAGGCGTTGCGGATGGCCACGTCGGTGGCCAGCCACCAGTTCCCGCCGGGGGCGGAGGCGCACCCGTCCCAGACCTCCTTGATGATCGCCGTGCCGAAATGTTCCTTGAGAAACAGCGGGAACACCACCGCTCCGTACATATGGTAGCTCTGCCAGCGCTGCCAATTCGTGGCCGGATTATAATACCCGGCCCGCAGCGACCATTGCGGGAAAAAGAAGAAATAGTGAAGATAGTCCAGGTAATCATTGACCTCGTCGTAAAACTCCTCCTCCATGAACGTGGCCGACATCTCCGACCAGGCCGTACTTCGCGAATCCCCCGATCCTTCCGTCTCGGTGAGATCGAGGTTGAACTGGATGGTGTGAAAAAACTCATGGGCGATCGATACCCGCAGGGCTGAAACCCGGTCATCTTCGTAGCCCGGGAATCCATAATAATCGTTTTCCATCAGCATGTAGGCCGTGGCCGTCTGCGGCAGGGTCGCCTGCAACGACTCCGGCACCGTCGCGCCGTAGTAACTGCCGGCGTTGATGAAATAGATATCCATCCGGCCGTCCCCGCCGCCGCCGGTTCCCCCGTTATAGTACCCATCGGATAACGGCGCTCGGAATCCCAGGGTATCCACCAGGCGCCGCCAGCAACGCTCGGCCGCCTTGCCGGCCTCGAAAATAAAATTGGGCACCCCGGTCACACTATCCTGCCGATTGAACTGATATATCGAGTCGGCGCCCTGATTGGTGTAATGCAATAAGAAATGGGTGGTGCCGTAGGTGAACGACATCGTGTCCCGGCGGTCGTACGGCCCGGCCGGCCTCATCTTATCGGGGGAGGCGGTGAGCGCCAGTTCCAGCATCCAAGGCGTGCCGCACTTGATCGGCCGGGCCAGGCCGGCGGCCACCGAATCGGCATACGGCCCCATGAGATGGATCACCTGGTCATAGGCCTGCTGCCACTGTTCGGCTGCGGAGCCCT
Source organism: Candidatus Zixiibacteriota bacterium (assembly GCA_012797915.1). GTDB lineage: Bacteria > Zixibacteria > MSB-5A5 > GN15 > JAAZOE01 > JAAZOE01. The sequence goes on from JAAZOE010000281.1 coordinate 3,425, forward strand.
CGGCCCAAACCGGTCCGGCCACCCACAACCCCGCCAGCATCATCAGTACAAGCGCTTTTTTCACGACGTTTTCTCCGTCTTGTTGTCCGCCCGTCCGACGTTCTGCCAGGCGGTTTTCAAATCGGTCAGATACCGATACGGGACCGGTTCATCGCCGATATCGCCGAACCGCCCTTTGCGGTTGTGCGAATCCGATCCGCCGGTCATCACCAGTTTATACCGCCGGGCCAGCAATCGGTACCGTTTCCGGTCCGCCCGGTCATGGGTCGGATGATACAGTTCCAACCCGTCGATCCCGCAGGCGACCAGTTCCGGGATCATCTCGTCGCACTTGGTCAGGCCGGGATGAGCCATGACCGCCATCCCCCCGGCCTCATGGATCAGGTCGATCGCTTCTTTGGGCGTCAACTTGGCCTTGGGGACATAGGCCGGCCCCCCGACGATCAGATACCGGGTGAAGGCTTCGCTGTAGCTGTCCACCAGACCGTTTTTCACCATCGCTTCCGCCACGTGCGGCCGTCCGACCGCGGCCTGCCCGGCCGCCTTCAATACGTCGTCGTAATCCATCACCAGACCCAGTTCCGCCAGCCGATCCACCATACGCCGGCCCCGTTCGATCCGAATCCGCCGAAACATGTCCAGCGTCTCCAGTAACCGCCCGTGTCCCGGATTGAACAGGTATCCCAGAATATGCAAATCCTCGTCCGTCTTGGCCGCCGACAGCTCCACCCCGGAGATGATCTCGATCGGCATCCGCCGACCGTACGCCTCCGCCACCAGATGGCCGCTGATCGTGTCGTGGTCGCAAATGGCCATCGCCTTGAGACCCCGCTTCACCGCCTGGTCGACCGCATCCCGCGGCGACTGGAGTCCGTCGGAATGGTCGCTGTGAATGTGCAGGTCGATAAATTCAGGCATTCGCGATCTTCTGGTCCACGGTCCGGCGAATCTCCCCGGCCAGCGCCTCGCCCCGGGCGATGTACCCATCGATTTCGCCGGCCAGCTTGCCGACAAAGTCCCGGTCGGCCAGCCCGCGCAGATTGATCCGCACGTTCAGAATGGCCCCGTCCATGGCCGCCTTGGCCATGAGCGCTCCCACCCCGGCGTCGGTAATCGAATTGGCGTTCCCTTTCTCGGCCACAACCTTCACCAGCGACAACACCTCCAGCGATTTCTCGGCGACCTTCAGCGGCACCAACGCCGCGCTCTTGGTGGCGTCTTCGATCTGCATCGCCCGTTTCTTCACCTCTTCCTCGGTATCCTTGGGCAGGGCGAACGCCGCCATCACCTTCTCGAACGCCTCTTTGTCGCGGGTGATCAGTTCGAACAGCTCCTGCCGCAGCGTCTCCGAGCGGGACAGGATCGCCCCGATCTCATCGTGCACCGAGGCGTATTTCTTCTTGGAAATGGTCAACCGGCTGACCATGGAGGTCAACGCCGCACCCAACGATCCGGCGGCCGAAGCCACCGATCCGCCTCCCGGAGCGGGAGCCGCCGAGGCCACCTGGTCGAAAAATTCCCCGGTGGCTTTGTTATCCGTCGCCGTCATCTGTTTCAATTTCTCCTCAAGAATCTGATTCTTGGAAAAGTTTTCCAGCCGCAGAAAATATTCCACCGCCGCGATCAGGGCGTCGTTCGGCACCAGCCCGACGATTTCGGACGAGGTGACATTGACGCCATAGCGGGCGGCCTCCAGTTTTATCATTTCAAAGACCCGATGGATCGGGGTCTTGGGAAAATTCACCAGGTTCATCGATACCTGGACGCAATTGCGTTCCTTGATCTCGAATCCCAGCGCCTTGCAGTACATGAATCCGCCCGACCGGGAACGGATCGCCTTGGCGATGGCGTTGGCGATTTTGATGTTGCCGGTGCCGAGATAGACATTGTAGGCCACCAGCGGCAGGCGCACCCCGATGGCCGTCGACCCGGCCTGCAGGTTCATCTTCTCCGGGCCGAAATCCGGTTTGCGCGCGGGATCGACGCCGAGACTGTCGCGGATTCCCTCGTATTCCCCCTTGCGCACCGCCGCCAGATCGCGCCGCTCCGGCGAGGTGGCTGCTTCTTCGTACATATAGACCGGTATCTGCAGTTTTTCCCCGACTTCCTGGGCCAGTTGCCGCGCCAGCTGGACGCATTCCGGCACGGTGATGTCCGCAATCGGGATCAAGGGGCAGACGTCGGTGGCCCCCATGCGGGGATGTTCCCCCTGATGCTGCCGCATGTCGATCAGTTCGGCCGCCTTGCGGTAGGCTCGAAATGCCGCTTCTTTGACTTCGAACGGGGGGCCAACAAAGGTCACCACCGCCCGATTGTGACTGGCGTCCATCTCCCGGTCCAGCAGGGTGATGCCGGCCCGGTGGTGCACCAGGCCGAGCCGCGTTTTACCGTATCCCGGCAGGAAGGAATATTTTATGTTAAAGGTAAGGAGATAGAGCGCCATGTGGCTATGACAGACATGGATAATGAAGAAGCAGTAGA
>JAAZOE010000282.1 GCA_012797915.1 Candidatus Zixiibacteriota bacterium
CCGTCGGCCCGGGTGAAGGGACCGGTCACTCACGAGGAATTCCCTTGAAAACCATCCGCACGGTCACCCCGGGGCCGTTGGGATTGGCCGTGATTCGAATCCTGCCCCCAAACCGTTCAATCGTCTGCCGGGCTTGAAACAACCCGTACCCGCCGCCGGGACCCTTCGTGCTGAACTGGCGGCTGAAGAGTTTTTCAGGATTGTCCACGGTGAGGCCCGCCCCGGTATCGATCACATCTATGATGGCTTGGTCGGCGGTGTACTCGAGACGAAAAGCCAGGTTTCGTACCGCCGATCCCCGCATCGCCCGGCAGGCATTGGTGATTAACTCCTGGAGCACCGCCGCCAGTTCACTCGGCGGGAAAAAGGCCAGGTGACGGCAGTCCCCCAATACGGTCAACTGCGACACCTTCACCTCATGCTGCTGGAGCAACTCGGCGCAGGAGATCAACACCGCTTGGATCTCCTTGAGCAGATCGGAACTGAAGACGGGTTGTATCCGGGTTTCCAGCTTTTTCAGGATCTGCCGGAGCGATTCGATTGCCTCCGGAAGGGAGGCCTGCATCTCCTTCAGCTCTTCGTTCGATATCGCGGCCGAGGCGGAACCCCCGACAATGGCCTTGAGTCGCCGCGTCTGATCGGTCAAGTCATCGATGAGCGACCGGAACCGCGGTATCCGCCGCCCGTGGGTAACGATGATGTCAAGTTGTTCCGCGGTCATGGTCCGAAAGGTCCCCAGCGCCGCCTGGATATTGGGCCGGATCTCTTTCATCTTTTCCGGAGTCTCCGGCAAATTGGAAAACAGGAACGCCAGACGGGTCAGGTTCCGCCTGGCCATCTGTCCATGACCGAAGGCGGCCAACGCCGACAGGAGATCATCATAGGCCGCCTGATGATTGCCGTTACCTTGCCGTCTGCGGAAAACCACCGTGATCAGCGCGATCCCGGCTGGGATGCCCAGCAGGAAGGCGGCGACGGCAACCGCCCATGTCGCCCGGCCGCTGCTCCACCAGGCCGCCAGCCAGCTCCCTTTCACCGGGACGATCTCCAGAATATACAGGATATTGCCGCCTTGCCCGTCGCCGGGGGCGACCAGCACACCCAAATAATCGCCGCCGAACGGGGAACGAAAATACCGGGTCTGGCCGACATTTCCGCCGGTTTCAGTGCCATAGGCCGCCAGAAGGCGAAAATCGTGGCCCACGAGATACAGCGAATCGGCCTTCGTCAGGATGAAACCGGATGACGCCGGCCGATCATCGCTCCCGCCGTTGCCCTTTGATCTGGCCAGATCGAAATTGGGAACGCCCGTAATGTAACAGCGGTGGTACGAACCGGCGGCCGTCACGGTCATGGCCCGGGAATCGATCCGCGAGGGACCGTTGTTCAGGATGAGATCGCTGAGGGAATCGCTCTGCGTCGAGTCCCTGACCACCTGCCGAAAATTATGCTGGGCATCGAACGGCAGTTGCTGCAAGAATTGATTATCCACGGCCCGGTGTTTTTCCAGCACCTGCACCTGACGGTCGAATTCATCGGATCGCAACAGGACCCCATAGTAAATCTCCAGCGCGCCGTCGCCGTCGTAGTCGCCGACCTCGATGTTGCAGGTGTGAAACTCGAACCGGTCGCCGGTGCCTGTCCGCCAAAGCAACCGACCCGTATAATCCAGGGCGAATACCTCGGCCGTGGTGTCGCTCTGGTCGCCGACAACCGCACCGTTGGCATCCGCCCATGTCTTCACGAAAATCTCCGGGCGCCCGTCGCCGTCGGCATCGCCGAATTTTACCTCGCGCGGATTGCCGGCCATCGGAAAGTACCACAGCAACCGGCCGGTCGGGTACTGGTACACATATAACCCGCGCGGGTATAAATCGAAGGCGACATTGATGGACAGGATAATTTCCCGAACCCCGTCATTATTGAGATCGACCGCCTCGCAGATGACCATGCAGCCGTCCCATCCGGGGTGGACTCTCGTGTTTCGATCGTTGAGGTTTTGACCGTGGACCGCCTGCGTCCGGCACAACACGCGCGACTTATCCGCCCCGGCGACGATCTCCAGCCAGGCGCTGTCCGCCCTCATATCCTTGCAGGGCAGCGCCAGCTCCATCCCCGGGATCGAATCGATCTCGATCGGCTTGACGAAGCGGATCCAGTACGGACTGGTCCCCTGGTATAGCGCCGGCCCCCAGACCATCTCGCGGCTGAATTTCCGGACGAAATACCGCCCGTTGTCCGCCCGCAGCTCGATAATTTCGCTGATGCCGTCGCCGTCGATATCGGCGATATCGAATCCGGCCAAACCGGGCCGGATATCCACCCGCTTCAACGTATAAGGCGCAGTCCCCTGCCCGACGGCCACACCGGCCGAGACAAGAAGGAAACAGCCCCAGAGAACATACCCCCGCAACCGCATGAGCATATCAGCCGATATATCCGCGCCTTTCGTGTGAGTTGTCCCCCATGCCTTCCTGGCAATCCCGCCTCCGGGGCCTGCGACCTGCATACCGACTACCGAACCCTGCGGGCAAGTCCATATCATCTCCCTCAAAAAGTAATATAATCAACCAGTGGGAGGTTACAAGCGCTTTCTCCTGCCGTTTCCCCAATGAAAAAAGGGGCGGCGCTCTGCGCCGCCCCCCAGTGGTTCTTCCTGTCTTTCCGTAGCGTTACGGAAAGGTTAACGCTCCACCCTTCCTTCCAGCAATCGATCCGCCCGATCAATCAGGCTCAGCAGTTCGCCGATTTCCGACGACCAGCGATCCTCTGAAATCCCGCCGACTTCCTCCCGCAAATCACCCAGCGTGATTCCCTTGGCCCAGTACGATTTCTTCAGGATTTCGGCGAATTCCGCGGCGGAGGCGGCCAGACGGAACGAGGTCGACGCCGATGAAAACCGGCCGACGAAATCCCGGGTGGAAATGGCCCGGCTGAATTCGGACGCCCGGAAAGTGTCGGGGTCTTTGTACCGGATAGACACGGTACCGATATTGCCGTTCGACCGATGGTCATGCAGCTTCAGTTCGTACAGCGCCGTCACGGCGTGCCCGGCCCCCATTTCGCCGCCGTCCTCGCGGTTGTCGCGGAACTTTTCGTCGGCCACGTCGCGGTTTTCATACCCCACCAACCGCCAGCTCCGCACCATCTCGGGGTTGAAATCGACCTGAATCTTGACGTCCCGGGCAATCACCTCCAGCGTGCCGGTCAGGTTCTCGACGAAAATCCGGCGCG
>JAAZOE010000283.1 GCA_012797915.1 Candidatus Zixiibacteriota bacterium
AGATCGAGCAGCTGCTGCCCGAGGTGAAGATGGTCCCGTCGTTTCTGGTCCAGTTGCACACGGCCAATTCGCTGACCGCGACCAAGATCACGAACATCACGCCGAAGCCGGACCAGTCGGAATCCTTCTATAATGTGGCCAGCTTCACGGTGACTCTGGAGGGGACGTACCACGACTTCGGACGGTTCATCAGCTATATCTCCAACTTCCCGTTTATCGTCAATGTCAGCGACGTTATCGTCGAGGCCGTCGAGGGCGCCAAGAGCAGCGGGGAAGAGGAAAAGAACAAAGAAGGCGAAGAGAATACGATCCGGGCCACCTTTACTCTGTCCACATATTACGTCAAAGCGGAAGAGCGGCTCAAGGAGCTGGACATCTAAACGGAGACACACGACCATGTTGGGTAGGTTTACATTTATTGTCCTGGCGGCGCTGTTGGCAGGCACCGCCGTTAACGCCCCGGCGGCTCCGAGTCCCATCACCGGCCTGAGCCTGACGCATGAGGGAGAATACACCGTCGTCACCATTCAGGGCGACGGCCCCGTGCGGGTCAGTCATCAGTCGGTGGTCGCCAAGGAGGGCAAGCCGTTCCGGATCGTCGTCGATTGTCTGGCGGCCCGGCATGCTCTGGCGCAGAAGGAATATGCCTCGCTGCCGTCCTGCATCGTCACCGCCCTCCGCACTTCGCAGTACGCGGTCAAGCCCGAGGAAGTCGTGCGGGTGGTGATCGATCTGGCCCGTGAATCGGTCTACCGGGTGGAAACCTCCGGTTCGGCCGCCAAGATCTATGTCTCCGATCCCCAGACGACCACCCTGGCGTCCTGGGCCAGTTCTCCGGCGACGGAGACCAAGACGGTCGTCGCGATGACGCCGAAGCCGGAAGCGACTCCGGCGGCAAACCCCAAGACCCCGTCGATTATCGCCCAGAAAAACACCACCCCGCTGGCCGAGTCCAAGAAGACTGCGCCGACGGTCGAATATGCCGCCAAGCCGGCGGCCGCGCCGGCGCCGACGACCAAGAGTCCGTCGACCGCCGCCCCGGAACCGCAGGCGAAGAAGAGTACCGCCGAAATGGCGGCCAAGACGCCATCCTCCGTTGCCCCGAAGACGGCGACGCCGACGGCTCCCGCCGCGGCGCCGGCAACCAAGAGCGCCACCGAGCTGGCGACCAAGGATGCCGCTCCGGAAGTCCCTGCCCAGAAAACCCTGCCGCCGGCGGTAGCGGCCGATCTGGCCAAGAAATCAAATGAAATGGCCTGGTTGTTCGGCGTGGCGGAAGAAGACAACGGTACCGTGCCGACGCCCGGAGATGCTCCCGGCGCGGCCCAGGATGTCCATAAAGCGGCAATCGGTACGGCGGTGAAGCCGGCCGCCGAGCCGGAGCCGTCGGTTACCGAGAAGACGGCGGCACCCGCCGCCAGGCCGGAAACGAAGGAAGCCGCCGGCCCGGCGCTGGCGTCGGTAGAACCAGCCGATGTCCCCGCCCCGCCGCCGGCCGAGGCGGAGGAGGCGCTGGATGACGTGACCGCGGCCGATTTGCTGCCGGCTATGGACCAGCCGTCCAAGTACCGGCGCGACGCCGCCCGGAACATCATCCTCAAGCAGACCCAGGTGGTCGAATTCCCCAAGCGGATGGTCACCACCTATGAACCGGGCGAAGACCGCGATCCGTTCGAGGCCTTGGTGGACGAGTCGAAACCGACCCGGGGCAGTATCGAGAATCGTCTGGCCAACGTCGAGACGCTGCTGCTGGTGGGCTTGCTGGAGTCGGAGACCGGGCGGATGGCGGCGCTGTTGGAGGATCTCGACGGAATCGGCTACATTCTCAAGCCCGGCGATCCGGTGAAAAACGGCTACGTGTCCGAGATAAATGACGATGCGGTCCTGTTCCAGATCAACGAATACGGGTGGAGCCGTACGGTCGTCAAAGAGCTGGATAAGGAAAACAGATACAAAGAGTGAGGATACATCGATGGTGAAGACGGGGTTGCACAAACTGATCTATATCGGCCTGCTGGCGGTGCTGGCGGCCTCGGCGACGATCTCGCTGGGCCAGACCTCCGACCCGAATGTGCCGATCAAAAACCTGAATTTCCAGGCGGCCGATATCCGGTCGGTCATCCGTTTCCTGGCCGATTACGGGCGGGTCAACGTGGTGGTGGCGCCTGCGGTCGAAGGGAACGTCACCATCGCGATCACCGACGTGACCTGGAAACAAGCGCTGGAAATCATCGGCAAGACATATGATCTGGCCGTGGTGTTCGAGGAGGGTTCCTATATCCGTATTCTTCCGGCCGCCGATTACCGCAAGGAGGTGACCGAGGAGAAGAAGGCGCTGAACGAGCAGGAAAACCTGGTCGGGCTGGATACCCGCGTCATCAATATCAGCAATTCCCAGGCGGCCAACGTCGTGGATGCCGTCAAATCATTGTTGACGCAGCGCGGAAAAGTCCAGGCCGACAACGGCACCAACTCGATCATCCTGCAGGAAGTGCCCAACAACATCGACCGGGTGGTCAAGTTCATCACCCAGCTGGATCGGCCGCCGCGGCAGATCCGCATCTCGGCTCAGTTGCTGGAAGTCAGTTCCACCAGCCTGACCGAGCTGGGCGTGGACTGGACCGTCAACGGAGCCACCGGCGGCGACGTGATCGATCCCGTCAGCGGGGCCACCGTCCGCGAGACCGAGCACACGACTTCGCAGATGCTGGACGAGGGGCGGATGACCGATCGGGCCGGCACGTTCACGATTACGACCATCCAATCGGGATGGGATCTGGAAGCGCGCATTTCGGCGCTGGTCAGCAAAGGGAAGGGCAAGATCATCGCCCACCCGGAAATCACGACCGTGGACAACTTCGAAGCCAAGATCCAGGCTGGTCAGAAGGTGCCGATCAAACAGTTCGATGAATCGGGCAATACAGTCATCAAGCTGGAGGAAGTGGGCACCCTGCTCAAGGTGACGCAGCACATCACCTCCGAAAACCGAATCCTGATGAAACTGACCCCGGAACGGTCGACCTATGAGTACGACGCCAACGGCGTCATCATCAACACCAACAACGCCCTGACCAACGTGGTCGTGGAGAACGGCCAGACGGCGGTCATCGGCGGGCTGACCACGCAGGATGAGGTCGAATCCAAGGTCGGCATTCCGGTCCTGATGGACATTCCCGTGATCGGGAACCTGTTCAGCTACACCCGGAAGAAAATCGAGAACCGCGACCTGGTCATCTTCGTGACGCCGACAATCGTCGACAACCTGGCCAGCACGGGGACCGGCACCACCGCGCCGTAAGCGGCCGGCGACAGATACCGCGCCGTCCCCCGGACAACCCGGGGGGCGGTGTTTTGGGTAGATGGGTACGTACGAAAATCCGACACTGAAAATACGAGGGGATAACATGTCTCTTCACACGCTCATTCGCCGCACGACGGCGATCGGTCTCTGCCTGCTGGTGGCGGGCATGGCCTTCCTGGCCGGCTGCGATTCGGCCCCCAAAACAACGTCCTCCGGTACCGGTTCGGGGACTCAGATTCATTTCAGCACGCCGACGGCGTCGCCCGATTCCCTGGATCAGGGCGGGACGACCGTCGTTTCCGTCACCGCCCTGAACGCCTCCAATGTGGCCGTGTCCGGGGTGGTCGTGACCTTCGGCGTGGAACCGGCCGGCGGCGGAACGTTTACCCCGGCGGTCGATACGACCGATGCCGGCGGATCGGCGGCGGCGGTCTTCACGCCGTCGCAGTCCGGAAACATGATCCTGTACGCCACCGCCGGTACGGTGAATTCGCCCTATACCACCCTCACGGTGGCTTCGACCAACCAGTCCACGAGCGGCAACATCACCATCAGCGTGACGCCGTCGCTTCTGACCGCGGATGGCGCCTCCAGCGCCAACGTCACTATTACCGTGGCCGATGTGGATGACAATCTGGCGCCCGATTCCACGCTGGTCAAGCTGACCGCCGGCGAACGGTTTATCGACGTCGACGGCAACGGCTACTATTCCACCGGCGATACGCTTCTCATCGATTACAACGGCAACACCACCTGGGATCCGATCGGCTTCATTCCCTCGGTCGCCTACACGCAGGGCGGCGAGGTGACGGTCGAATACACGGCCGGCACCGAGGCCACGACCGCGTACATCAAAGCCACGGTCGTCAATACCGGAGCCTATGACGGCGCCAATGAAACGTCCGTCCAGCTGCAGCCCGATGCCGCCGTGTACGCCATCGAGCTATTGACCGACGACGCCGGCATACAGGTCCGCCATACCGGCGGTATCGAGACCACCAACCTGCGGGCCATCTGCTATGACGTCAACGGCAACACGGTTCCGGAAGGAATCGCCGTCAACTTCGTCATCGCTGACGGTCCCGGTGGCGGGGAAAACATCGCCGGCCAGGGGTTGGGACCGGTCTCGGCCGTGACCAACGCCAACGGCATGGCCGTTGTCCCGATCTGGTCGGGAACCATCTCCGGAACGCTTCGCCTCTATGCCAGCTGCGGGACGATCCTGTCCAACGCCACGTTCGTGGCCGTCTATGCCGGTCCGCCGTACTATCTCGCGGTCGGCGCCGAGGAATGCAATATCCAGGGATGGAACACGATTAATGAAGAAAACGTCATTTCGGCCGTGGTCTCCGACGTCTATCATAACCCGGTCCAGAATGAAGTCGTCGTGTATTTCACGGTCGACGAGGGCGTCGTCGGCGCCTACTCCACGACCAAGGATTCGAGCGGCGTGGCCACGGTCACGTTCCGCACCGGCTTCCCGCAGATCGACGGCATTGTCTGGGTGAAGGGCGAGACCTCCGGCGGCACCATCGCCGAATCGACCTTCTTCTTCAACAGCGGTCTGCCGGCGTCGGTTGACGTGGCTATGTGGCCCCAAACCCTGGTCGCCAACGGCACCATGGAAGCGACCGTCCTGTCCGACGTCCGCGACGTCAACGGTAATTTCGTCATCGAAGGAACCCAGGTCAAGAATCTGGCCCTGTATGGCACGGTCGGTTCCGGGATCACCAAGGACGGCTGCAACGCCTCCCTCTTCGAGGATACCTACACCGCGCCCATCCTGAACGAGGACCATTCCCTGACCGGCGGGGTGGACGACGGCATTGGTGGCGTCGATGTGATTACCTCCCGCAGCGGGTTCGTGGGCGGAACGGTGACCTGCACGCTGTTAACGACGCCGGCGTTCTACGCCAAGTCGAGTATCTCCATGGATGCGACCACGATTCCGTACAGCTCCATCGGCAACCCCATTCGGGTTATCATCAAGGACCGGTACGGCAACCCCTTGGGCGATCATACCCTGGTGGCCTCCATTTCCGCCGGGACGATTGTCGGCGCCACCCAGAAAACCAACAGCTACGGCGAAGCCTTCGACTTCCGGTTCAATGCCCCGGCGGCGCCGCCGACCGATACGACCGGTGCGATTCCGAATACGCCGGCCATGATTATCGTCGAGGATACCGATCCGCTGGGCAACAACCTGGTTCTCAGCGCCAAGATCATTTACTCGGCCGAAGAAAAGTAACAACCGACTCGGCCATATCCGGTACCATCAGCCGTCGAACGGATCCGTTCGACGGCTGATCTATTAATGGACCGGTTCGTAGTCGTCCTCCGGCTGCCGGGGTGGAACGATATCGGCCGGAAAATCCCTATTGCCGAACGTCCTCCGGGCTGTATATTTACTCTTTATGGACCAAAGGGCAACGACGGCGCCGCAAGTACCCTCCATCCGGCCGGTGACGGGATTCCGGGGGCATACCAATATCGCGGCCTGTTTTTTTGATGTCGCCGAACAATTCGCCGACCATCCGGCGTTGGGTATGGCCGGAGACGATACCGTCCTGACCTATCGGCAGGTGTCCGAGGCGGTCCGGCGGTTCGCCTATTTTCTGGGCTCCTTGGGGAGCGGCCGGCGGGTCGGGATTTTGTCGGAAAACCGGGTGGAATGGGCGGTTGCCTATCTGGGAATCCTGGCTTCCGGGGGACTGGTCGTGCCGATCGATCCCCTGCTCAAGGAAGAGGAATTGGACCGGGTGTTTTCGGAGGC
>JAAZOE010000284.1 GCA_012797915.1 Candidatus Zixiibacteriota bacterium
CCCCGTGCCGACGGAAAACAGCCTGGATATGAACACCATTGGGGACTTTTCTTTCGCGGCGCCGGTCCGGATCAAGGGACACCCCTATGTCATGAATTTCAACTTCAACCATTTCAATGAAAACATCGTCGAGGAGCAGTATTATTCGGGATTCTTCGCCGACTCGGTCACCAACCAGTTCAATCCCGACGCCTCCGTATCCGATGAAAGCTACGTGCGCGCGTACAGCTTCGGATTTTCCACCCGCGTCTACCGCCAGCTTTCCTTCGGGGCCACCGCCAACATCTATGACGCCCGGCGGATTAAGAAGGTCGTTCAGCAGGCCTCCTGGACCGATACGATTTCGGTCATCAACGGCCTGTTCGACGATCAGTACCGCAACTACACCACGCTTGATTCGGCCACCAGCAACGGGTTCAATTTCGTGCTCGGCCTGATGTACAAGATGGAAAAAGCCAACCTCGGAGCCGTCGTCCGGACGCCCTTCGAGATGAAACATACGACCGATTACTCGTTGTTCCAGACGGCCACGACCAACGGTCTGAACAATATCCTCCTCTCCGACACCACCTACGTTCAGGACAGCCTGGCCAAGCAGCAGGTGCCGTTGTCGGTGGGGATCGGCGCGAGTTATTTTCCGCTGCCGAATCTGACCCTGGCGGCCGATATCGCCTATTATCGCTATGGGTCGACCAACTGGTTTTACCGGGATTCGACCTACTTCAGCGCCAGCGGCAAGCGGACCGATTACTATACGGAAATCCCGATCGAATGGAACAACACCCTCGGCGTCGGTGTCGGCGTCGAATACCTGGTGACGACGCCCTACGGCCGGCTGCCGCTGCGCGCCGGTGTCCGTTTCGATCAATTGCCCCAGCCGAAGACCTACGAAAACATCGTAACCTCGGCCGTCGTCGGCGAGGATACCGTGGTGACGACCACGCTGGTGGCCCGGGACCGCCAGAACCTGATGAGCCTGAGTCTGGGTACGGGCCTGCACTGGGCACAGATCAACTTCGACGTGGCCTATCGCTACAGCACCGGGGCCGAACGGTCTTCCTCCCGTGTCATCGACGGCGTCTTGCAGTCATCCGACAAACTGGAGCGGAAGATGCACGAGATGCGTTTCACCATGACGGGATTCTTCTGATTGACAAACGGATGATACCCAAGGCGGGAGCCCGACGACGTCTTCCGCCTTTTTTATCTCCGGTGCGACGGGAAACGACCGAAAGACGAGGCAGAAACAGGAGCCGATGATTCATGAGCAAGACGATCAAAATCACCAAGCGGGAAATCAAAGAGGATAAGTTTACCACCTTCATGCTCCAGGCCAAGGATTATGTCATGGAGCGGTGGGTCTATTTCGTCGGCGGTCTGGTGGTCGTCTTCGCGGCCGTGCTCATCGCCTCCTTCCTGAAATCCGGGGCCGCCAAAAACGAGCAAGTCGCCGTCGAAACTTACAATCGGGCCATGTCGGAACTCTACAGCAAGAATTACCAGCTGGCGGTCGTCGATTTCAAAACCGTCGTCGACCAGTACGGTTCGACCAGTCAGGGGGAAATGGCCCTGTTTAATCTCGGCAACGCCTATCTCCAGTCGAAAAACTTCCCCGACGCCAGAGCCACCTTCGAACGGTATCTGGCCAAGTACGACGACGACAAGTTCTTCACCGCCTCGGCCATCGCCGGCATCGCCGCCTGTCTGGCCGGGACCGGAGACGTCGCCGGTGCGGCCGACAAGTACCGGGAAGCCGCCGAGAAATTCGCCGATTTCCAGCTGGCCGGCGAATACTACTACCAGGCTTTGTACTATTATGTCCAGAGCGGCAATATCGAGTCGGCCAAGGTCGTCCTGACCAAGCTCAACAAGGAATTCCCGGGCACGCGCGCCGACCGCGATGGATTGCGCCTCGCCAGCGAACATAATATCGTTCTGTAATCGTCTTCAGGGATGAGGGGCTGCGATGCTGTACGTTGCCTTCCTGTGGCATATGCACCAGCCATATTACCGCGATCCGGCCACCGGACAAA
>JAAZOE010000285.1 GCA_012797915.1 Candidatus Zixiibacteriota bacterium
CGATGAAGTCGAGGCGGCGATCAAGAAATGTCATCCCAAGTTTATCTACGTCATTCCCAATTTCCAGAATCCGTCGGGCGTCACGATGTCCCTGAAACGCCGTCTGCAGCTGATCGAAGTGGCCAACAAGTACAGTTTGCCGATCGTCGATGACAATCCGTACGGCGAACTGCGCTTCGAAGGCGAGCCGGTTCCATCGCTGCGGGCCTTGGGCGGGGACACGGTCATCTCGCTGATGACCTTCTCCAAGATCGTGACTCCGGGACTGCGGATCGCCTGGTTGGTCGCTCCGGAAGGGATGATGCCGATTTTCGAGCGGGTCAAGCAGTGTTGCGACCTGCACACCAGCACCTATGGCCAAGTGGTGCTGCTGGAATACTTGAAGATGGGCAAGATGGATCAGCACATCGACAAGATCCGGCGCACCTATGCCGCCCGCCGCGACATCATGGTCCAGGCGTTGGCCGAGTATTTTCCGGCGGGAACGAAAGTGATCAAACCCAAGGGCGGATTATTCCTCTGGCTGACCCTGCCCAACGGCATGTCGGCCAAGGATCTGCTGATGAAGGCGATCGCCGGCAAAGTGGCCTATGTGTATGGTTCGCCGTTCTTCCCCAACGGCGGCGGCGAAGACACCATGCGTTTGAATTTCTCCACGGCTCCCGAGCAGGAGATCGTTGAAGGAATCAAGCGCTTGGGTCGTATCGTCAAGGAAAATATGTAAGCACCGTTCGGCTGGACGGCTTTGGCCGTCCGGCCGTCGGCATTTCCAGGACCCGCGCCGGTCAATGGCCGGCAGAGGAGATGGGTTGTGATGTTCGTCTCCATGCGGGTTTTTTGTTTGCTCCCCAACCCGTTGTCGCTATTTTTCTTGCCATGATGCTGGCACTGGCCAAATATCAGGCGTTGGGCAACAGCTTCCTCGTCCTTGATCAGGTCGTCGCCCGCGGCCGCAGCCGCCGATTTGAAGCGCTGGCCCGCCGCCTCTGCGATCCGGCCTACGGTGTCGGGGCCGATGGACTTCTCGTGCTGTCCGGTTCAAAGAAACAATACCGGGTCGATGTCTATAACGGCGACGGAAGTTGGGCGGAACAATCCGGCAACGGCGTTCGGATCGCCGCCATGCATTTGCACAACACCGGGCGGCTGTCGGGAAGGAGCTTCGAGCTTCGCACCGGGGCCGGGATGTCCCGGCTGACGGTATCTTCCGGCACTCGGCTTCGGCGGATCATAACCGCCTCGCTCGGAAGACCGAATTTTGAGGTCGATTGCATTCCGGTGAAGTGCTCCGGACAGTATTTCATAAACCACCCCATAAGACTCGACGGCCGGCCGGTGCTCGCCTCGGCGGTCTCGATAGGCAATCCGCACCTCATTCTGTTCTGCCGGTCGTTCCAATTTGACTGGAAAACGGCCGGAGCCCGGCTGGAGACGGCCTCGATTTTCCCTGAGCGGATCAACGTGGGTTTCGTGGTCGTCAGAAATAAAACGACGATCGAAGTCCGCGATTGGGAACGAGGTGTCGGGGCGACCGAATCATCGGGGACCGGGGCGGCGGCAGCCGTGGCGGTGGCGATTGTGCTGGGATTGGTTTCCCGAACGGTGGACGTTCATTGCCCGGCCGGAGTTCTCACCGTTACCTGGGATGAGGCGACCGATCAACTGTTCATCAAGGGCCCGGTCGAATTCATCGGCGCGGGATTATTCACCGATGGTCCGCGCGCGCGTTGCTGAGAATCGATTCCCGCCGACCGGAAGTACCGTTGCGGCTGGGGCTTTTGGCCAGAGGTGCCGGTAAAGAGCGGAGAGTCTATTTTCCGGCCGTATTTCCGGGGGGAATGCCGTTGCCTCTTGGTCTTCAATTGGTTAAATTCTCCCATTGAAACCGGTTGCGGTAAACAGATGAAAAACGTCTTTCAGGAACATATTGCGCAACACCTGGCCGAGGCCTTCCGGGCCGCCTATCCCGGGCATATCGAGGCGGTCCTGGTGGCACTGCCTCCCGACGTTGCCGGCCTGGAAGGGTTCATCTACGGCCGCCTCGAAGTCCCCAGAGACCGAACCATGGGGGATTTCGCCTTTCCCGCCTTTTCCCTGGCCGCCTCCTTGAAGGAAAAGCCGGCCGAAATCGCGCGGAAAGTGGCGGCGCAGTTGGATCCGGCTCAGTTTTCCGCCGCCGGACCGTATATCAATGCCGTCCTGTCCGTATCCGAAATCGCGGCGGCAGTCCTTCCATTGATCCATGGTCAGGGAACGGCGTTTGGTAATCAATCGGTCGGGGAGGGGAAGAAGATCGCCATCGATTATTCTTCGCCCAATATCGCCAAGCCGTTCGGAGTCGGACATCTGCGGTCGACGGCCATCGGCCACTCCTTATACAGAATCTACGAAAAACTCGGCTATCGACCCATCGGCATCAATCATCTCGGGGATTGGGGGACGCAATTCGGGAAGATGATCGTCGCCTACCGGAAATGGGGCCGGGACGATCAATTGGCGAAAGAACCGATCACCTACCTTTACGATCTCTATGTCCGCTTCCACGCCGAAGAGGAAAAGGACCCTTCGCTGTCCGAGGACGCCCGGCTCTGGTTCAAGAAGCTCGAGGATGGGGATCCGGAAGCGGTGCGGCTTTGGACCCTGTTCAAAGAGTATTCGTTGACCGAATTCCAGCGCATTTACGATATCCTGGGGATCACCTTCGATCACTACACCGGCGAGTCGTTTTACAACGATCGGATCGAGGCGGTCATGGACATACTGCGCCGGGCCGGCCTGGTGACCGAATCCCAGGGAGCGCAGGTGGTCGAACTGGAACCATACGGGATGCCGGCTTGCCTGCTGAAAAAGGCCGACGGCGCTACGCTGTACGCTACGCGGGAGCTGGCCGGGATATTTTATCGCTACGAGACGTTCCATTTCGACCGGGCGCTCTACGTGGTCGGCGCGTCGCAACAGGAGCATTTCAAACAGGTGTTCAAGGTCATAGAACTCCTGGGTGAACCGTATGCCGACAAGCTGGTTCATGTGGAATTCGGCTGGATCAAGTTCAAAGATCAGGCGATGTCCACCCGCAAGGGGAACATCATCTTCCTGGAGGATGTCATCGCCACGGCCGAGGAAAAGGCCGCGAAGATCATCCGCGACAAGAATCCCGGCCTGCCCAACCTGGAGGCGACGGCCCGGATGATCGCGCTGGGGGCGATTCTGTTCGCCGACCTCGGCGTGAAGAAGCATAAGGATGTCAATTTTTCCTGGGAGGAAGTGCTGAATTTCGAGGGCGAGACGGGACCGTACCTCCAGTACACGCACGCCCGGCTCTCTTCATTGATTCGTCGTTACGGACGGCCGATAGCGGAGGCGGTCGATTTCGGTCTGATTTCCTCCCCTGAGGAGAAAGAGCTTCTCCTGCACCTGTACCGTTTCGGCCAAACGGTCGAAACCGCGGCCGAACGGTACGAACCGAACTATATCGCCGAGTACTTGTTGGAATTGGCGGCCGTGTTCAACCGGTTTTATCAGCGCAAGGACGCCGAGGGGAAGCTGGTCAAAATTATTTCCGACCGGGAGGATGAAACCGGGGCCCGGATGCTTTTGGTGGCGGCCGTCCGGTCGGTCTTGAACGAGGGTTTGCGTCTTTTGGGGATTCCCGCCCCGGAAGAAATGTAGTTGTAAAAAAGGATACCGGTGTGGCTGAAATAACCATACATCGCATATCGAAACTGACCGGGGTGGTGACGGTCCCGGGGGATAAATCGATTTCGCATCGGGCGGCGCTGTTGTCGCTGCTGGCTTCGGCGCCGATGGAAATCAACAACTTTGCCGAGGGGGATGATTGCGCGCGGTCCCTGGCGGCGGTGCGCGCGCTGGGCGGAATTGTCGAACAGGACGGCTCGCGTCTCCTCGTGAGTCCCCCGCATGGCGGTTTGAAACCGCCGGCGGAAACAATCGACTGCGGTAATTCCGGCACGACGTTGCGCCTCTTGGCCGGTCTTCTGGCCGGAGCCGGTATCGCGGCGCGGTTGACCGGCGATGGTTCCCTCCGCCGCCGTCCGATGCAGCGGATCATCGAACCGCTTCGAAAAATGAACGCCGGTATCTCGGGTACGCCCGATGGCACGCCGCCCATCGAGACCGGTGCGGGGCAGATCGTTCCCCTGGATTACATCCTGCCGGTGGCCTCGGCCCAGGTCAAATCGGCGCTGTTGTTGGCCGGGCTGGCCTCCGGCGTCGAGGTGATCATCCGCGAAAAGAATCTCGTGCGCGACCATACCGAGCGAATGCTCCAACACCTCGGCTGCGCCTGTACCGTGGAGGATGTGACTCCGGAAACGGTCGTCGATCCCGATGATCCGCGACGCAAAAAGAAGGTCCGATCGACCGATGAATACCGCCGGAGCATCACGCTCCCCGGACGGCAGACTCTGGCCGGCGGGCGAGTGGACGTTCCCGGTGATTTTTCGACCGCGGCCAATTTCATCGCCGCGGCCCTTCTCATCCGGGGAAGCCATGTCATCCTGAAGGGAGTTGGATTGAATCATACCCGGACCGCCTTCGTGACCATCCTGAAGCAGATGGGCGCCGAAATTACGATCAAGAATCGGACGGTCATCGGCGGTGAACCGGTCGGCGATATCGAGGCCGCCTACGGTCCGTTGAAACCGCGGAAGATTTCCGGCGACCAGATCGGCGGCGTGATCGACGAAATCCCGCTTCTGGCCGTTCTCGCCTCGCAGATCGAAGGAACGACCATTATTCGCAATGCGGAAGAACTGCGGCAGAAGGAATCCGACCGGATCGCGGCCGTGGTTCGCAATCTCAAGGCCATGGGCGTCAAGATCGGGGAATTCCCCGACGGATTCGCCGTGGAGGGGGGAACGGAACTGAACGGGGCGGAAATCGACTCCTTCGGGGATCATCGGATCGCGATGGCTTTCGCCGTGGCCGGGGCGGCGGCGCATGGCCGGACGACCATCTCCGGCAGCGAAGCGGTCGCAATTTCCTGTCCACGGTTCTACACCATGTTGGAGGGACTTCGCTCATGAATGCCCAAGCCTATCATTTCGGCCTTTTGGGGCACGAAATCGCCTACGCGCTGTCGCCGCAAATCTTCGACCTGCTGTTTGCTCATTTCGAGACGGCCGGCGTGTTCACCGTGCATGATGTCCCTCCTGACAAGCTGGCGGCGGAAGTTCGCAAACTGAGCGACCTCGACGGCTTCTCGGTGACGATCCCATACAAGGAGAAGATCATTCCATTCCTGGACGGGATGTCCGAGGAGGCCAAAGTCATCGGGGCGGTCAATTCGGTCCGGATATCGAAGGGGAGACGGTTGGGGCACAACACCGATCTGGCCGGGTTCATCTATCCTCTGCGCCGCGAAACGATAAAGCCGGGCCGGGTCCTTATCCTCGGCCACGGGGGATCGGCGCGAGCGGTGCTCTGGTCGCTGGTCAAGGAATACCCCGAGACCATTTTCACCGTCTGCGGCCGGGATCATGACAAGGCCCGGAGTTTCGTCGATTCGGTCACGCAGGGGCTGGCCGACGGCCGCAATCTCACCCCCACGACCTTTGCCGATATTCTCGACGACGATCATTATGATTTGATCGTCAATTGCACCCCGATGGGGGGAGGGGCGGTCCTCGACAAATCGCCGTTGCCCGATACCTTTCGGTTCGAGCAGTGCCGGGTCTGCTATGACCTGGTCTATCAACCGGCTCTGACGCCGTTTCTGGAAAAGGCCGCCGGCCGCGGCTGCCGGACCATCAACGGCCTGCCAATGCTGGTGGTCCAGGCCGTGACCTCGTACGCCTTATGGACGCACCAAAAGTTGAACGTCGGCGGTATCAGCGCGCTTATCCTGACAAAACTCGGCGCCGGAGACGGGTGACCGATGGCAACCGCCCCAACGGTGTTTTTATGCGGTTTCTCCGGAGCGGGGAAAAGCGAAAGCGGGCGGATTCTGGCCCGCCGGCTAGACCGCGAATTCATCGATACCGATGAACTTGTCGCCGAACGGTTGCAGCTGTCAATCCCGGAGATTTTTGCCGTCGAGGGCGAGGAACGGTTTCGCCGGGCGGAACGGGAGGTTATTTGTTCCGTTGCCGCCGTCCCGCCGGCCGTAGTCGCGCTGGGGGCCGGGGCCATCGCCGACGACGAGAATCTGGAACAGATCAAACGATGCGGTCTGCTGGTTTATTTGCGGGTGACGCCGGAAACCGCGCGACGGCGTCTGCAGGGCAGCCATAGTCGTCCGAAATTGGGCTTTTCGCCGGAGGTCCGGGTGGAGGCGATCGAGGCGCTCATGCGCCAGCGCGAGCCGTATTATCGGCAGGCCGGCTATATGGTGGACACGGAAGGGATGACCCCGGACGAGGTGGCGACTGAAATCGCCCGAGTGGTGTATGCCGATGAAAGACGAATCGTCGATAACCGTCGACTTTGACGGCCATTCCTGCCCGGTCGCTTTTTCCGGGTGGCGCCGGTGTCTGACGACCGCGGCCGGAAAGGGACAACGGGCGGTGGTCATTTCCAACCCCGGCGTGTTTGCCTTGCACGGCCGGTCGTTGATCCACGATATCCTGCCGAAGGACTGGCAGATTGTTCCCCTGATGATGGGGGACGGTGAACGGTTCAAGACCGCCCGGTCAGTCGCCGCCATTCAGGATCAGTTGCTGGCTCTTGATTTTCATCGAAACCATCTGATTATCGCCTTCGGCGGCGGCGTGGTGGGTGACACGGCCGGGTTCGCCGCGGCCACGTACCAGCGGGGAATCGGATTCATTCAGGTGCCGACGACGCTGGTCGCGATGGTCGATGCCGCCATCGGCGCGAAGGTCGGAATCAATCATCCCCGGGGCAAAAATCTGATCGGGACGTTTTATCAACCGAAGGGGATTATAATCAATCCCGATTGGTTGGGAACGCTGCCCGAACGCGAGATGAACGACGGGGTGGCGGAATTGGCCAAGATCGGTTTTCTTGTTTCGAAGACATATTTGCAGGC